>CADBTC010000178.1 GCA_902797445.1 uncultured Eubacteriales bacterium
GATGTAGATCATTTCATACCTGTTCATCATTCTTTCACCTCCTCACGGACTTATGGCGCTGCATCCCGCAGCGCAAGGATGTGCCAATCACGGATTATAGCAGTTTTTTTGCCTGTGCGCAAGCCCTTTTTCCAAATTTACACCGGCAGCATGACCCCGCTGCGAATTTTCCTGCCCAGGCGGGTTTCCACATAGGCGCGCAGCAGGGGCAGAGGGGCATAGGCCTCCGGGGTATCCACCCAGGAAGCGGATCCGGACAGCAGCATCCGCCGCATCCAGCGCACTGAAGCGGCCGCCAGAGGCCGGGGCAGAGCCGCTCCATCCCCGACTACGGCCTTCCGCTTCTCCCGGCACTCTCCGCAGCATATACCCCCTTCCCGGACATCAAAGAAGAAGGGGCCCTCCTCCGGCAGATGTCCGCCGCAGAAAACGCAGTGATTCAGCCGGGGCTTGAACCCCTCGCATACGGAAAAGTGCAGCAAAAAGCCAGCAATGAGGGGCCGCCAGAGCTGATCGGAAAAGGTCAGGCGACTCAGGGTATGCAAAAGCAGCATAAACAGCTCCTGCCTTTCCTGCTCCGGCTCAATCACGGCTTCCGTCAGGTTCAGCAGGTACACCCCGCAGGTCAGCCGATCGTAATCCTGCCGCAGGGGAAAAAATGTTTCGATCAAATGAACGGAGGTCACCGTTGCGCGGCCCCCGTTCTCATAGAGCATATAATCCCCCAGTGCAAAGAGCTCTCCCGCGTTCAGATTATGGGACTTTGGCTTGCGGCAGTTCCGGATCACCGCGTCAATCCGTCCCCGGGATGGACTGAAGAGCGTAACCATCCGGTCGTTGTCCCGGTAATTCACATGACGCAGCACAATGGCGGTATTCTCTGTCTGTTGCATTTTCTTTTCCTCGTTGCCTCCAACCGGCTCGCTGCGGATATTGTACCCGCAAACATTCCTTTCCCTCCATTTGTGCGTACGTACAGTCTGTCCCGTATCCGGATCTCAAAGCCCCGGCCCCTTGCCGACCGGATTGCCGGTCTTCCTCCGCCAAGCGGTTCTTTCAGCTTGAAAGGCACGTTCGCATTATGTTATCATACGGCAGAATAGAAATCAACGTCCGGATTTGCGTTTACATGTTCCCGCCCCGGAAGAAATCACCGGAGGCTCCGAAAGCATTCAGTAAGGAGGCAGGCCATTGGACGAGCTCTTAATCCGCCGGGCCCAGCAAGGCAGCCCGGAGGCCTTTGACACCCTGATGGGCGATCTCGAATCCCTGGTATGGCGGGTCTGCTGGCATGTGACAGGCAATCGGGAAGACGCCTCCGACTGCGGTCAGGAGGCGATGCTGAAAATCTGGCGAAATCTTCCCTCCTTCCGTTTCGACTGCGCTTTTGAATCCTGGGTTTACCGCATCGCTTCCAACTGTGCCCTGGATCTGCTCCGAAAACGGAAACGGGAAAACCTGACCTCCCTGGAGCCCATGCGCGAGCAGGGCTTCGACCCTCCGGACCCCACGCCCGGGGCAGAAGAGCGGGTCCTTCGGGAGGAAGAAAAGCGGGAAATCCGGGAGGCCATTGCCGCCCTGCCGGAGGACCAGCGGGATGCCCTGATTCTGACGCAGCTGGAGGAAAAGTCTTACGCGGAAGCCGCGTCCTTGCTGGATACCACAGAGGGCACCGTGAAAAGCCGGGTAAGCCGGGCCCGGGCAAAGCTGAAAGACTTTTTGTGTTCAAAGCGGGAACCATCCGGTTCGGATTGCGTCAAAAGAAGTGAGAACGGGTGCGCTGCCCATGCGGTCTCAGAAAGGAGGAAACGGTCATGAGTAAAAACGGTACACAGATGCCGGATTTGGATCAGCATCTGGACCTGATCCTTGCGGACATGGCTGAGGATGTCCCACCCGTTCCCGATGACTTTCGGCAGCGCTGGCGCCAGGCCGTCCGGCTGGAAGCGGAAGCTTCTGATCAGTTCGAAGGAAAAGCGGAACATACGATCGCCGATGCAAAGCCGGCTGCGGCCGCAGCCTTCCCCCCAAAAACGGCACGCTTCCTGCGCTGCCTGCAAGTCGCCGCTCTGTTTCTGTTCGTCCTGGGAGGCGTGCTGGCAGCTGGGCCTTCTCTCTTTATACAGCAGGAGGTCTCTCATTCTGTCCATTACAAGAATGCCCCTTCCGCGGCGGTTCTTCCCGAGGCGACGGGAACAAACCTGATGATGCCGCTTCCGGAAGCGGATTTGCGGGGGACCGATGCAGTCCTGTCCGCAGAAAGCGCCATGGAAGAAACCATAAGGAAATCCGATGCTGCTCCTGATCTGAACGGTGAGGAAGCGACAGGAACAGGCGCATACATTCTGGATGCGCAAAGCGGCAAAACGGTCTCAGCGGGGTATTTGAAAAATTCCCTTCTCCCGGCGGAGCCGGCGAGCTATGCCATAGAAGCCAAAGCTGCGGAGGATCAGGAAGAAAGCTCGGATTTCGAAAGGGTGGAAGAAATGGCTGACACCGCGGCTTCCGAAGAGGGAGACCAAGCGGATCGCAGCACCGCTTCCGAAGTCACGGAAGGAGCGAACGACGTCACTGTTTCCGAAGGCGGGAAGAAAGCGGCAGACACCGCGGTTTCCGTGCTTCCTCGGCAAATCGGCGGAGCGGCGCTGATGGTCCTCTCCGTCCTCATCCTGATCCTGGCCCGGCGCAGACAAAGGCATGTATCCTCCTGATGCGATCTCACATGCTTCACATGCTTATTCAGGCAACGACAGAAGCGCCGTTCCAGACCATCTTTGACGCCAGCGGTATTATCGCAACGCGTGAGGTGCTTTGAACGAGAGGTCGGGCTGAAACAGCTGCACGCAAAAGAGGCGCCCCGCTCAGGCGCCTCTTTTCCTGTCCGCATCTTCCGCTTGGCCTATCGTGTCAATTCCCCAAATGCTCCGTTTGCCCCGGCTGCGGTTCTGCTTCCCGTCCGTATCCGTATCCTGTTCTGTAATTCGTATAATGGGAATAGGAATAGTAGTGATTCTTGTAATAATTCCGCTGGCTTCTGGTTTTCACGCTCACCCGATTGATAATGCATCCGATCACCGGGCATCCGCTCTGATGAATCTGCTTTACTGCATCCAGCACCTCGCCCCGGCGACGTTTTGCATGCTCCACCACCAGAATCACCCCGTCACAGCTGCGGGCCGCCACCGCGCTGTCCACCACCAGGCCGATGGGCGGCGCGTCCAGCAGCACCACGTCAAACGCCTGTTTCAGGTATTCGATCAGCTGCGTAAATTCCGGGCTGTCCAGCAGCGGCATGGGGTTCGCAATGTCCTTGCCCGCGGGGATGATATATGCTCCTGGAATATTGGTCGCATAAACCACGTCCTCCAGCGTGCTGTATCCCGCCAGGAACTGGGCCAGACCGGTGATCTCACCCCCCGGAATCCGAATGCCGAAGTGACTCAGCAGCACGCTCTTGCGCAGGTCGCAGTCCACCAGCACAACCTTCTTCTTTCTGTCGGCCAGGTTCTCCATGATGTGCATAACCAGGGAGCTTTTGCCTTCATTTTCCGTACAGCTGGTGACCACAAAGGCCTTCATATTGCGGCCCACAAAGGAAAGGTTCGTGCATATGGAGTTCAGTGCTTCCGAGCCCTGAAAATCCATGGGTTCCAGCCGCTGAATTTCACAGGATCTCATGCCTTTTCTCCTTTCTGCCGCTTCTGCTTCTTCCGGCTGCCGCTGCTGTCCGCTCCGTGCAGGAAGCTCTCCTGCTCCGTCACTACGCCCAGGGTTGGCAGGCCCAGCAGCTTCTCAATATCTTCAGGCGTCCGGATCTTGTCATCCGCCAGGAAACGGACGACCACCACCGCCACAGCCGCCAGCGCGCCTAGCAGGAACCCGATTGCCAGATTCCGGCTCTTGTTGGGGGAAGACGGCGTCAGCGGAAGCCGCGCTTCTTCAAAAATATTGGGCTGCACCTGGTCCATCTTCACGGCAATGAACTCGCAGGCCACCTTGGCAAAGGTTCCGGCGATATCCATTGCCTCCTGCGGACGCGGGCTGGTCGCGGTGATATAGAGAATGCGAGTATTGCTGGGATTGCTGACGGAAATCATGCTATTCAGCTGGCTGTAGGTATAATTCAGCCCCAGCTCCTCCAGCACCCGGTCCTGCACATGCCAGTTGTGAAAAACTTCCTGGTAGTCCTGCGCCAGATAGTTGCCGATCTGCAGGTCCGACAAGTTGATGGCGGAATCCTTGCTATTGACCACATACAGCTTGGCTGTGGATTTATAGAGGGGCGTGGCGATCCGGAAGGAATAAACTCCCATGATTACCGTCCCGATTACCGCGCAAATCACCACCAGCA
>CADBTC010000179.1 GCA_902797445.1 uncultured Eubacteriales bacterium
AAAAACCCGAACCTTCGACGAAAATCCACTTTTCATTATTCGAATTTTGTGGTATCATGAGCCTCGGCCCTCAATGGGCCGGGTTTTTTGTTGTGAAGGGAGAAAACGGATCGGAATGGAAAAAGTGTTGGAGAAGATCCGCCGCAATGAGCGCATGAGTGCCATGCTGAAGATCCTGTCGGACACGCCGGGGAAGATGTATACCCTCAGCCATTTCTGCGCGCTGTTTGGCGCGGCGAAGAGCACGCTGAGCGAGGACATAGACGCCCTGCGTCAGACGGTGGAGGCCTTCGACCTGGGCCGGCTGGAAACGGTGACGGGGGCGGCCGGCGGCGTGGTTTACCGGCCGGAGATCAGCCGGGAGGCGGCCCGCGACTATATTGAGGGGCTGAGCCGGGAGCTGAGCGGCACGGAGCGGGTGTTGCCGGGGGATTTTCTGTATTATTCGGATATTCTGTCCACCCCGGAAACGGTCAACCGCATGGGACGCATCCTGGCCACGGAATATGCCGCCACCCGGCCTGATTTCGTTCTGACCATGGAAACCAAGGGGATTCCGGTGGCTTTTGCCACCGCCAACGCGCTGGGGATTCCCCTGGTGATCGCCCGGCATACCTCCAAGGTCTATGAAGGATCCGCTGTGAACATCAACTATGTGTCCGGATCCGGAAATATCGAGACCATGAGTCTGAGCCGCCGGGCGGTCAGGGAAAACCAGAAGGCCCTGATCGTGGATGATTTTCTCCGGGGCGGCGGGACCGCCCGGGGCATGGTGGAGCTGATGCGGGAATTCCACGTGGAGGTGACGGGGATGGCTTTCGTCATGGCTGCGGTAGAACCGATCAAAAAAAAGGTCAGCGGCGAAAAGAGCCTCATGACCCTGGAAGTGCTGGAAGGGGAAAACCCGGAGGCGGTGGTCCGGCCCGCGGCCTGGCTCAGCTGATTTGCAATCAGCCGGGGATTGTGCTATGATAACAAGAAACCTTTCGGGAAAGGAGGGGACCCCTTGTATCAGATGCAGCCGCCCCAGCCGGTGCAGCCGCCGCAGCCGGAAGCGTCGAAGCGAATGAGCGTATTTCAGATTGTCCTGATCATTGTCGTGGTTGGGTTCGCCGTGTGGTACCTGGTGACGGAGCTGACGCCGGAAGCGGAGCCGTACGGGCGGATCTCCTCCGGAACCATCGGGGCCCGGTATCAGGGAGACTGCCTCATCGTCCGGGATGAAACGCCGTTTGACGCGGAGGGCGTGACCAGCGTGGATTATGTTGCGGCCGAGGGATCGACAATCAAACGCGGGACCACCATATGCAATGTATACTCCTCCGGCTTCAGCACCCGGGAGATGACCACCCTGCAGGATTACCGGGATCAGATCAAGGAATACCAGATGAAGCTTTTGCAGTCCGAGATCGCCACCGACGCCAGGATGGAAAAACTGGAGAGTGAGGTTATGACCCGGGCGCGGGAAGTCCGGGCCATTGTTGGCGGAGCCCGGGGCAATATGAATAACCAGGAGGCCCAGCTGGGTGCGGCTATCCAGGCAAGGCAGAGATATCTGAAGCAGAAATACAGCGAGGATCAGCGGATGACCCGGCTGTACGACGACGAGCAGAGCCAGATGCAGCGGATCAGCTCCTGGACGAAACAGTATGTGGCGATGACCGAGGGCGTCGTCAGCTTTTATTCCGACGGATACGAGTACGGGCTGACCGTCAGCAACTATGAACAGTTTACCCCCGCCCAGATCCGGTCCATGCTTAACGGCAATAAGCCAGGGGAGTCGGCGGTCCAGAAGGGGAAGACCACCATCTACCGCATGATCAGGGACGGATACTGGAACGTACTGATGATGGTCAGGGACAGCAACTGGAATCCGGTGGAAGGGGCCATGTACGAGCTCCGGCTGGAAAGCTTTCAGGATACCACGGTTCAGGCGAAGGTGGTTTCCTTCACCCGCAGCGGCGGGGAAATGGCGGTGCGGCTGGCGGTTCAAGCGCCGGTGAGCTCCATTCTGTATATCCGGACATGCACGGGGGAGCTGGGGGACAATGTGTCCACCCTGATGGTCCCCGCCAGAGCCATCTACTATCAGGACAATATGGCCGGGGTTGTGGTGGTGGACGGACAGTATCAGACATTTATTCCGGTCAACATTCTGGAAAAGCGGGGCGGGGAGGTTTATATCTCCGCGATTCAGCAGGGAGTGCTTTCGGAAGGACAGACGGTTCGCCTGTTCTGACTGCCGGAGGGTGTCAGAGGAAAGCGGACGAAGGAGGATTATCACCAAAATGGCATTCAATCAACTGCGGGCCTGGCTGCGCGGAATCATTGGCGGCGGGGATACGATGGGTTCCCGGCGGCCCGATGGGGGAACCAGCTGTTACCGCCCGGTGCAGCCCCGGGATTCGCGGGAGGAGGAGCTGGCCCGGGCCAAGGCGGAGGAATACGCTGCCGCGCAGCCCCAGATCCAGAATGTGCATACGGGATTCACGGGCATGAATCCGCCGGCAACCGGCGCTGCGCCGGCGCAAACCGGCCCTATGACCGGATATTATGGCGGGGAGGCCGCCGGACGGTACGGGACAGCTTACGGAGGCGGGAATATCTCCTATATGCCGGGGGTGGCGGGGCCTGAAAGCGGAAACACCTATACTCATGTGGAGCATATTCTGACCATCACGTCGCTCGGCAGCTGTTACGAAGCCATCGAGTGCATGAAAAACGAGGAGACGCTGATCGTCACCATGGACTTGCTGGAGAACGACACAGAGCGGCTCCGGTATCAGGATATGCTGGCTGGCGCGGCTTTCACCCTGGGATGCAGCGTACGGAACCTGCAGAGCCTGGGCGTGGTGATCATTGCCCCTGCGGGCGTCAAAATTCTGCCGGAGCGTCAGGAAAGGAAATGGTTCCAGCCTCCGGCGGAACCGGTGCCTCCTGTCCAGACGGAGCAGGGATACAGTCCGCGGCGGGAGCGCCGGAGCAGCCAGAATCCCGTGGGATGGGAAAACGCCGTGAACGGGGGCGGACAGGGATACGGGTACAATCCGTACACAGGAACAATGCCGGCCGCAGCGGGGGATTACAGCGCCTACGGCGGGTATTATTAACCGGAAATGAACCCCGGAAAGGGGCATAAACAGGAACAAGGACATGGGCCCGGAGGAAGGGCGGAAGAAAGAAAGGAGCACAGGTATGGAACGGATTACGGTGGAGCTGATCAGCAGCAAGGAATTCAATACGGAGAACCGGGGATATAACCGCAAGGAAGTGGATGAATTCTTGGACGAAGTGTGCGACGAAATGGAGCGCATGGAAGCGGAAATTCAGAACCTTCGGCAGAAGAATACCGCCGTGCGGGAAAGCGCGCCGGCTGCCCCGGCAGGGATGAGCTCCGGGGATGAAAGCCGTTTCCGCGAGATTCTGGAAATGGCGGCGACCGTGAAGGAGGAGACCATCCGCAAGGCGAAGGAAGATGCGGAGGCCATCCGGGCCAAGGCGGAAGCGGAAGCGACCGAGCGGCTGGAAGGGCTGAATATCGAGAAGAAAAACCTGACGAAAGAGGTTGCCAGCCTGAAGGAGACCGCCGCGGCGTACCGCAAGCAGTTTGAAGCCCTGCTGCAGGCCCAGCAGAAAGCGCTGGAGGAAGCGGTGGATTTGTTTGCGGACGATGAGGCCAATGTAGAGGCTTGAACGGAGTACGCTGACGGTGTTTTCCTGACAGGAAGGCATCCATGATCACAGACTCCGGAGCACGCCGCAGGTTAAAACGGGAAAGATGGATCCGAGCGCGTGCCGCAAGGATGAGTGTAGGAGGAAAACCATGTTTGGATACAGACCGGACGGCCGGAGGGTGAAGGGGATCGACCCGGTGGTGGGGATTACGCCCTATATTATGCCCATGCGGTGCGATGCGCAGGTCTTTCTGGAGCATAAGCTGGATTACGAGCTGCTGCAGCGCTATATTGCGAAAAAGTCGCTGGAGGGGCAGAAGGTGACTTTTATGCAGATTGTGGTCGCCGCTTATGTACGGGGCATCAGCCAGCATCCGGAAGTGAACCGGTTTATCAAAAACAAGCAGTATTTTGCGCGGAACAACTGCTCTGTGGCCTTTACCATTCTGAAGGAAAGCCAGAATCACGACAGTCCGGAATCCGTTGTGCGGATCGAGTTTGATCCCACGGACACGCTGTTTGACGTGCGGGACCGGATGGTCGCCGCCGTAGAGGCCAATCGGGGCGAAAGCAGCGAGGAGAACGGGGTGTTTATCGACAAACTGCTGAAATTCCTTTTTGCTGTGCCTGGACTGGCGAACGTGGTGGTGGCGCTGGTCCGTATCCTGGACCGCTACGGGCTGGCGCCCAAGGCGCTGATCAAGGAGCTGCCTTTTTACACGGGGATGTTTATTACCAATAACGCCTCCATCGGGCTGCACCACGTGTGGCATCATATTTATAACTTCGGGACGGTGTCCGCCTTCTTTGGCATGGGCAGCATCCTGAAGGAAGCTACCGTGGATGCCCAGGGGAATGCCCGGATGAAGCGCTGGCTGCCCATTGGGGTGACGGTGGACGAGCGGGTCACCTCCGGTGCTCACTATGCCGCTTTCTTCGCGGACCTGGTCCGGTGGCTGAATCATCCGGAGATGCTGGAGGTTCCGCCGGAAAGCGTCCGGTATGATCAGGGGCTGGAGTATCATGCGGCCAAGGTGGGCGCGAAGGCATAAGACACGATCGGGATCAACCCCAAACAGGAGCAAACGGGGAATGAGACCCGAAAACAGAAACGGGAAGGCTGTCCGGTGGGACGGTCTTCCCGTTTTTGCGGTGTTCTGCTTTCAGCATGCACGTCTTTGAGCGGATTCAAAAAGCGGACAGACTGCGCGCCTGCTCCGGGGAGCCGGAGGGCTATACAAAGCTCTCGTCCCGGTTAAAGACCGGCACGAAATCAGCGGAGGCGGCTTCCGCCTCCTGCAGGAATCCGGGGAGTCCGAGAGCCTCCATATGCGTAAGCACCCGGATATATTCCTTCTCCGTAATTCTGCGCTGAAGCGCTGGAATCTGAACATCGTTGCAGGGCAGATACTGACGCATGAGACTGACGGGGGTGCCGGCGGGCAGCGTGTCCCGGATCCAGGTCAGCAGCTTCATGCTTTCTCCCGTCAGGGAGGGGAGAATCAGATGGCGGACCAGGGTTCCTCGGGTCATGATGCCCTCTTCGTTATACATGGGCAGTCCGGTCTGGCGGCACATTTCCGGGAGGGCCTGCGAGGCGGCCTCAAAATAATCTGGAGCTTTGGCGCAAAGGGCACCCATCCGGGGGGAGAAGTGTTTCAGATCCGGCAGATAGACGTCGATGACCCCCTCCAGCCTTTTCAGGGTGTCGATGCTTTCGTATCCTGAGGAATTCCAGACCAGGGGCAGGGCCGGCCGGTAGAGGGACAGCGCTTCCAGGATTCCCGGCACGAAGGGTGTGCCGGTAATAAAGGAAATGGTATGTACGCCCAGATCCTCCAGACGCTTCAGGCTGTCCGCCAGGGACCGGGGCGAAAAATCCCGACCGGCGTTTCGGTGAGAGATCTCTCCATTCTGGCAAAAAGCGCAGCGCAGGGTACAGCCGGAGAAAAAGACGGCGCCGGTCCCGCGGGTGCCAGAGATGGGCGGCTCCTCCCACAGGTGGGGAGCGATCCGGGCGATCCGCAGATCCGTCCCCAGACCGCAAAAACCCCGGGAGTGAGACCGATCCACGCTGCATCGGCGCGGGCAGAGGGTACAGAGCAAGGGAAAGCCTCCTTTCGTCTCCCCAGGGGGGCGGTTTCACTTTTCTATTATAAACCGGTCGGGGCGGCGCGTCCAGCATCTTCCCGGGGATTGCGGGGAGCGCCTTTTGGGTATATAATATAATCGTGAGTATATGGAATGAAACAGGCGAAGGAGATAAAACTTTGGACGATATGGAAATGAAAATCCCGGAAAACGGAGAGGAAACAAAGGCGGTGCCGGCGGTAACGTCTCCAGCGCCAAGGAGAAGGCGCACGGACCGCTATCGGACGGACGCGCCTTCCGGGACGGAGCCGGCGGAGCCGGCATCTGCCCAGCGGTTCACGGGTACGGCAGCGTCTCAGTCGGAGAGTGCCACTGCCCGGGAGGTGGCCCGGCGCTTTCATATGGAGGAGATGGATGGTTCACCCCGGAGGCCGGAGGGGCGGAGCGGTTCAGCCCGGCAGAATGCTTTGGGCGGCGTCAGATCTTTCGCAAACCGGGCGGGGGATCCGTATTCAGAAGGCCGGGAGCAGGCGGGTTACGCGCCGGGGCGCATGGGTGGTACGGCCCGGGGGCGCATGAGTGAGGAGAGCCGGGCCAGGCTGGCGGCGGAAAGCCGGAAGGCGGGATACGGATCCCGTCGGGAGGAAGGCCCGGACAAAGGTGCCTGGAGCGGCGAACCTCGGGAGGGCCGGAACGCAGGCTTCCGTGAAGAGAGAAGGCGCCGGGGGCTTGTGCCCGCGGTGCTGACCGCGCTGCTGCTGCTGATTGGGGCGGTCCTGATCGTGATGCTGGCGGTGCCGGAAGATGCCGCAGGCCCCCTGGGCGTGATTCGCCGGACCCTGCGGAGCGGAGAAAAGGGCACGGCTCAGATCCGGGTTTTCAGCGCAGATGGAGCCGAGAATACCGCGCCTACGGATGTAACCTTTACGATCGCCACGGAGGGAGGCGCGCCGGTTCTGCGGCTGGTGGACGAGAGCGGAAGTGAAATTCCCGTCATGGCCGCGGAGGAGGGGACTGCCCCGAACATCCGGACCCTGGTATGGCATCTGAACAGTGCATGGGAAGGGGTTGTCCGGCTGCAGATTCTCTCCGGGGAGGAATGGCAGGATACAGGAAACCAGACAGAGATCCGGGTAACGGAAGCAAAGGCTCTGCCCGAATCCGTGATCACGCCGGAATCGGTGGTCTTCGCGACGGAAGTGCCCACGGAAGCCCCTGCGATGGAAACCGCGACCCCCGCACAGGAAACGGAAAGCCCCTTTGAGGAGGACGAAAATGCAGATGCGGAGATGGAGGGAACCAACGAATCGAATGCCCCCGCCCAGGCTGTGCCCGGCGTCGAAGCAGAAAACGCGCAGAATGCAGCAAACGATGTGAGCGATAGCGCGGGCCGGCCGGAGGAAGCGCCGGACAGCAGCGCCGCTCCGCAGGCTGCGGAGCCGGACGGAGTCGGGAACGGTGCTGATGCGCAGCCGAAAGAAGAAATCCGGGAGGAGACACCGGAAGAAGCGGAGCAGCAGGAAACGGAGCCGGCAGACGAAACCGGGGAGGACGGCGCTGCGGAAGAGGTCTGGGAGGAGCTCCCGGATCAGCTGGAAGACGGCATGGATGAGGACGATCCGGACCGGTTTACCCAGGCTGAAAACCCGGCGGATCAGGAGGTCCCTGAGGAGCCGGGCAGCGCCGGGGAGCAGCCGACGGAATCGGTGCCCGCGGGCGACGCGGATACAGCCGCGGTGCAGCCTCCTGACAGCAGGAACGGCGATGCGGAGACAGCATCCGAATCCGGCGAGATGCCGGAGCGGCCGAAGATGATCGTCACGGCAGCGGAAAGCGCCAGCCCCTCCCTGATCGCCACGACGCAGATCTATAACGGAACCAAGAAGGTTAAGGAATACGCCCGGGCATCGGCGGACCAGATCCAGATGCCGACCCTGGGGGAATACACCCGGCAGAAGATGGGTATTCTGACCTTCCGGACCGATGCCTTCCGGCAGAATGCGGCCATCGGTACCGCGGAGGGGCTGGGCAGCCTGGAGCTGGCATGGACAGCTGAGGCGGGCAGCGCAAAGGGTGCTTCCGGCACCATGTATTACGGTTCCGGATGGGGAAGCCAGCCAGCGATCATCAAATGGAGCAAGGAAGTCCGTGAGCTGAGCGACCTGTATGAATCCAAGAAAGAAAAAACCGGCTTGCGTGAGGTTATCGTGGCCGGTCAGGACGGGCGGATCTATTTCCTGGATCTGACAGACGGAACGGCCACCCGCAACAGCATCAAGCTGGGCTATCCCATGCGGGCGACCCCCAGCCTGCATCCCAGCGGTGCTCCCTATATGACCGTTGGGCAGCTGGCACGGAAAATGGCCAGGGGCACGGGCAGCATCGGTCTGCGGCAGTACAACCTGTATAACATGAAGGAGCTGAGCCTCATTGACGGGCTGGACGCCAAGAACAACCGGCCTTACAATAACATCGGATCCTTCGAAACCTCGGCGCTTATCGACCGGAAAACCGGTACGCTGGTCACAGCGGGAACCAACGGGATGCTGTACGTCATCAAGCTGAATTCCGAATTCGACTACTCCGCGGGCGTTTATACCCAGAGCCCGGCCCAGGTCGTGCTGCGGACGAAGGCGAAAAAGGAAAAGGACGCGGATACCGCGGTGGAAGCCAGTGTCGCCATGTATGACCGGTATGTCTATTATGCGGACATGGGCGGGTATCTGCGGTGCGTGGACACCAACAGCATGACGGTCGCCTGGGCCGCGGCCCTGGGCGACGCGGTGGAATCCACCCCGGCCCTGGACTGGCACGGGGAGGACGGGCTGGATCTGTATACCGCCACGGAGCTGACCGCGAAAAAGAAGGGCGAAGCGTTTATCAAATGCTTTGATGCGCTCAGCGGTGAGGAGCGCTGGAGCGTAGGTGTCGGCGTGGCGAAGGACGCGAAGAGCAAGACCAAGGCCGTGGCCGGGTTCCGGGCTTCCCCGGTTGTGGGCCAGAACGGGCTGAGCGACTATGTGTATTATACGGTAAATCTGCTCAGCGACGAGGGCCGGGAGCAGCTGGGCATCAGCGGAAACGAAAGCTCGGCCCTGATCGCCCTGCGAAAGGAGGACGGCCGCATCGTCTGGACCCAGGGGCTGAGCGGCAGCGGATATTCCTCTCCCGTGGCGGTCTATGATGAAAACGGGGACGGGGTCATTATCCAGTGCTGCGGGGACGGCACGATTCTGATGCTGGACGGGAAGACCGGCGATGAACGGGACACGCTGGAGATCGACGGGGCTATTGAGGCCAGCCCGGCAGTGTACAATAATATGATGGTGATTGCTACTTCGGAAAAGAACAAGAATAATATTTACGGCATCCGGATCCAGTAAAGCGGCGGGTATCCGCAAAAGAACAGGAAGATGATAATATGGCGGAGGAAGGAAACAGATGGAGAAGAATAAGTATCTGATTGCCCTGGATCAGGGAACCACCAGCTCCCGGGCGATCGTGTTTTCGGCGGAGGGGAAGATCATCGCTTCCTATGCGAAGGAATTTCCCCAGCATTATCCCCATCCCGGCTGGGTGGAGCACGATCCGGAGGATATCCTGAACAGTCAGATCGACGCCTTGAAGGAAGCGGTGCATCTCAGCGGGATCGACGTGGGGGAGATCGCGGCCATCGGGATCACGAACCAGCGGGAGACCACCTTCCTTTGGGACCGGAAGACGGGCAAATGCGTGGGGAACGCCATCGTATGGCAGTGCCGCCGGACGGCGCCGATTGTGGAGAAGCTGCTTGCGGACGGGCAGGGGGACATGATCCGGGAGAAAACCGGCCTGATTCCAGACGCGTATTTCTCCGGTACGAAGCTGAAATGGATGCTGGATACCTACGATCTGCATGAAAAGGCGAAGAAGGGAGAGCTGTGCTTCGGCACGGTGGACAGCTTCCTGTGCTGGAATCTTTTGACGGACCGGCCTCATGTAACCGATGCCACCAATGCCGGGCGGACGATGCTCTTTAACCTGAAGACCCAGGACTGGGACGACGAGCTGCTGAAGCTGCTGGATATCCCGCGGGCCTGCCTGCCGACGGTGGTGGATTCCGCGGGCTTTATCGGGATGCTGGATCCGGCCGTTCTGGGGCGTCCCATTCCGGTGACCGGCATGGCGGGAGACCAGCATGCCAGCCTCTTCGGGCAGGCCTGCTGGCATGTGGGGGATGTGAAGAATACCTACGGCACCGGGTGCTTCATGCTCATGAACACCGGGTCGGAGCCCGTTCGCAGTGAAAACGGCCTGCTGACGACCATGGCGTGGCGCATCGGGGGGAAGCCCACCTTCGCTCTGGAGGGCAGTGTGTTTATGGGCGGCGCCACGATCCAGTGGCTTCGGGATGAAATGAAGATGATCGCCAAGGCCTCGGAGAGCGAAGGCCTGGCGGAAAGCGTAGAAAGCACGGACGGGGTGTATCTGGTGCCCGCCATGACGGGGCTGGGCGCGCCCTGGTGGGACATGTACAGCCGGGGAACGCTGGTTGGCATGACCCGGGGCACCGGCCGGGCCCACATCGTCCGGGC
>CADBTC010000180.1 GCA_902797445.1 uncultured Eubacteriales bacterium
CGAGAACAAAAGAGGACTTGCCCCCGGCAAAAAACAGGAGTAAAATACGCACCGTTGAGGCGCTTTCGCGCTTTTATACATAAAAGCATATATGCTTTAAAGCGCGAAAGCAAACAGGCGCCGGCAAGGCGCAGAAGGGGGCACGGGAGATGCTGATCAAGGTATTGCTGCTGGTGGTTTTCTTCGGAATTATGCTGGGGATCGGCTTTTACTGCCGGAAAAACGCGACGGATGTGAAGGGATTTGTGCTGGGGGGCCGGAGCGTGGGTCCCTGGCTGACAGCCTTCGCCTACGGTACATCGTACTTTTCCGCTGTCATTTTCGTTGGATACGCCGGACAGTTCGGCTGGAAGTTCGGTATTTCCTCCACCTGGGTCGGGCTGGGGAACGCGCTGCTGGGATCCCTGCTGGCCTGGGTGGTGCTGGGCCGGCGGACCCGGATTATGACCCAGCATCTGAGCAGCGCCACCATGCCGGACTTTTTTGCCCGCAGGTTTGGCTCCGAGAGCCTGAAGGTGGCTGCCTCCATCGTCATCTTCATCTTCCTGATTCCTTACACCGCCTCCCTGTACAACGGGCTGAGCCGGCTGTTTGAAATGGCCTTCGGCATTCCCTACTTCTGGTGCGTTCTGGCGATGAGCGTGCTGACGGCGGTCTATGTGATCGTGGGCGGCTACATGGCCACCGCCATCAACGACTTCATCCAGGGGCTGATTATGATCGTCGGCATCGTGGCGGTGATTGCCGCGGTGCTGGGAAAGAACGGCGGCTTTATCGGATCGCTGAACGGCCTGGCCGCGATCACCGATGAACGGGTGTCCACCGCCCCCGGGATCTTTAATTCCTTCTTTGGCCCCGATCCCATGGGGCTGCTGGGCGTGGTGATTCTGACCAGCCTGGGCACCTGGGGCCTGCCCCAGATGGTGGGTAAGTTCTACGCCATCAAGAGCGAGGGCGACATTCATAAGGGAACCATCATCTCCACCCTCTTTGCCACGGTGGTGGCCGGCGGGTGCTACTTCCTGGGCGGCTTCGGACGGCTGTTCACCGATGTGGTGGGCGTGACGGAAGCCGGAACGCCGGTGGGAGGCTACGACGCGGTCATTCCCGCCATGCTCAGCGGGCTGCCGGATCTGCTGATCGCCGTGGTGATCATTCTGGTGCTGTCCGCCAGCATGAGCACCCTCAGCTCCCTGGTGCTGACCTCCTCCTCCACGGTGACCCTGGATCTGCTGAAGGGCCATGTGATCAGGAAGATGGAGGAAAAGCAGCAGCTGCTGATCATGCGGGGGCTGGTGGTCGTGTTCATTGCGATTTCCGCGGCCATCGCCATCGTGCAGGTCTCCTCTCCGGTGGCCTTCATCGCTCAGGCGATGGGCGTCAGCTGGGGCGCCATGGCCGGCGCGTTCCTGGCGCCCTTCCTCTACGGGCTGTACTGGAAGCGGACCTCGAAGACGGCCATCTGGATCAACATCCTGTTCTCCTGCTGCTTTATGACCGTGGACATGCTGAGCAACCTGGGTGTGCTTTCCTTGAACCTGGGCCTGCTGCAGAGCCCCATCAACGCCGGCGCGTTCTGCATGCTGCTGGGGCTGGTGATGGTGCCGGCGCTGAGCCTGATCACGCCCGCGCCGGACAAAAACACTGTGGAAAATGCCTTCAGCTGCTATGAAAAGAAGGTGCTGGTCCGGCAGACCAACGCCCTGGAGGACGAACAGTAAGCAAGGCAGCGGAGGCTTGATAAGCCATACGCGCCAAATCGTTCACAAAAAAGGCGTCCCGATTCAGAAACGAATCGGGACGCTGTTTTTAGGATCCGGGAGATTATTCCGCGATATCGATGTTGATGCCTGACAGACCGATATGCGCACCGGAAGCGGCTTCTGAGGAATCCGGATGGGCCTGGAGCCACTTGTTCCGGGCGGTCATCCAGGTGTCCTCCTCGCACCGGGGCTGATAATCGGGCTTGGCCGTGTTGGTGCCCTTCGGGAGAACCACCGCCACCCGGAAGCCGTCCGCCTCCGGCACCTCGCAGGGCGCGTAATGCAGGGAGGTAGCATATACCTCTACCGCCGCGCCTTTTGGCGCACGGAAGGCCTTTACCTTCGCCGTATCCACCACGCCGTCCGCGATTTCGTCCTGCCTGGCCAGCAGGAGAATGAAATCCGTGGTGCCGATATTGACTTCGCTGTCCCGGTGATACTCCAGGCAGTTCAGCTTCGTGTTGTGCCCCCAGCACATCCCCAGCTGCACC
>CADBTC010000181.1 GCA_902797445.1 uncultured Eubacteriales bacterium
CGTGGATTTCATGGTGCGGGATAAAAAGCGGGATCAGATTTTCGCGTTTTATTCCGCACTGTGCGAGGAATTGGTACAGGCGGGATTGTAAGGGCGATAGAAAGGTCGTGAAAACATGAGTCAGTTATCCTTCATCTGCTTCTGCGTGGAGCATTACGCCGATCATGTCCATCGGCCCAGCAATGAAGTGTATCAGCTTTTCAAACGGGAAGGACTTCTGGACTTGCTCCGCTCCGATTATGCAGATTTGCACGGGATGGGGCTGGAGTATATGATGCAGTTTTGCGACGAATACCTGAAAGGGGCGAATCCGGCATGATATTGTACCACGGAACAACGTTGGAAATCCCGACGCCGCAAATCATCCGGCAGGAAGTCGGCAGAGACTTCGGCTTCGCGTTTTATACCACGGATATAAAATCGCAAGCGGAACGGTGGGCTGTCCGCCGATCAAAAATATCCTCCCGAATCAGTAAAACGCCGGTCAAACCGATGGTGAACGTGTACGAATGGAATCCGGAAACCCTTTTGCGCGTGAAATCCTTTGACGGCCCTTCTCTGGAATGGCTGGATATGGTGGTAAAATGCCGAAGCGACCTCAGTTTTCATCACCCATATGATATTGTAATCGGAAAAATCGCCAATGATAATGTGGGTGAAACTGTCGGTTATGTAATACAGGGCATCATGCGCAGGGAGGACGCAGTGGAACGGCTGAAATTCGAGCAGATCAACAACCAACTGGCATTCTGCACAGAAGCCGCTTTGAAAGAATTGCGCTTCCTGTATGCCTATGAAGTGGGGGAATGACTATGCATGCTACCATACGCGCTGTAAATTTGCCAGATATTATCCATCTGCTGATGGAGCGTTATCGCTGGACGGAGGAAGAAGCCCTGGACAAGTTTTATCTGTCCGCCACGGGCGCGAACTTTGCAGATGACGATACCGGCTTGTACGGACAATCCGCTTTGTATATTTCCGGGCTGTTTACGGAGGAAGCCGAAAGCAGAAAGACATTCCCTGTTTTGGTCTAAACCACACTATGAAGGAGAACAAACGATGAAACGCGCTTGCTTATCTTTTTTACTGTTTCTCTGTTTTCTTCTGCCGCCGTCCTTTGCCCTGGCGGACGACCCATCCGCTCCGCCCTGGTATATCTGCGGAGATTATCAGTATTTTCTTCTGGAGGACGGAACGGCGGAGGTCGGGAGCTATTCCGGCAAGGAAACAGCCGTCGATATTCCCGACACGCTGGACGGGTACGCCGTGACGCAAATCCGTACCATGGCGTTTGGCGCCTGCTCCACGGTGACCAGCGTGACCATCCCGAACAGCATCAGAACGGCGGAGGGGAATCCTTTCGCATTTTGCAATAATCTTTCAACCATTACGGTATCTTCGGATCATCCCACCTTAGCCGTGATCGACGGCGTGCTTTTTGATCGGACAAGCCAAACACTGATCTGCCATCCCGCAGGGAAAACGGAAACTGAATACGCCGTTCCCCAGGGAACCGAACAGCTTGCCGAACTGGCGTTTTGCGGCTGCGTCCGTCTCACCGGCGTTTCCATTCCAGACAGCGTTACGGTGATCGGTGACGGCGCGTTTTGCCAATGCTCGGGCCTGACCGCCCTTTTCCTCCCGGACAGCGTTGCCGTAATCGGCGCTTACGCCTTTGAACGCTGCACCGGCCTGACCCAAATCTCCCTGCCAGACAGCCTCGCGGCGATTGGATACGGTGCATTTGAATACTGCGAAAGCCTGACCGGTATTACCCTTCCCAGCCGCCTCTCGGTGATCGACTATGCTTTGTTTTTCGACTGCGACGGTCTGACTGAAGTGTTCATCCCGGACAGCGTAGCGGAGATCGGCGACTGCGCGTTTGAATCATGCGGCTTGACCGTCATTTCCGTTCCCGACAACGTTACAGTGATCGGGGAGGATGCTTTTTGTGATAACCCTGACCTGACCGCCCTTGTGGGTCGAGGAAGTTATGCTGAACAATACTGCCGGGAAAACGGCATTTCTTTCGTTTTTTCTGATCAGTTGGATTGACTGAATCCGGCATTATGAAGGAGAATCACATGGAAATCGCCCACATTCGTCAACTTCCCCCCGAAGTCATCGGCCAGATCGCCGCCGGTGAAGTGGTGGAACGGCCCGCGGCGGCGATCAAGGAACTGGTGGAAAACAGCATGGATGCGGGGGCCACGGCCATCACCGTGGACATCAAGGAAGGGGGGCTTGCCTCCTTCCGGGTGGCGGACAACGGCAGCGGCATCCAGCCCAGCGACATTCGCTTAGC
>CADBTC010000182.1 GCA_902797445.1 uncultured Eubacteriales bacterium
GAAATCTCCCGAAGGCGAGCGGGGATATTGCGGAATTCCAGTTTGCGGCAAATTACATCCTCTCCCGCGTTAAGCAGATCTGCGATCAAAACGGAATCACTTTCGCCCTCTGCGGCGGTACTGCTTTGGGGGCTGTGCGGCATGGGGGCTTTATTCCCTGGGATGACGACGTAGATATTGATATGCTGCGGGCTGATTTCAACAGGCTGCAGAAGCTGCTTGCCGCCGATGAAGAAATCGTTATGAAGCGGTATTACAAGTACAGGTTTGACGGCACGGAAGCTGGACACCTGACCCGGATCAAGCTGCGGCGGAGTGATCAGTATTTTATTGATATCTTCCCGCTGGATTATATGTCCATCGAAGCAGGGCGGGAAGAAACTGCCTGGAAAGAGAAAGAAGCATTCTGCGAGGAGTATACCGGAAAATTGCGGGAAATCTTTCAGCGGCACGGTTTCCGCTACAAAGGCACCGAACTGGCTGAGGCTGTACCGGAAATGGACGCAGAAGTTGACGCCCTGGAAAAGGAGTATTTGCAGAAATATGAACACCGCTTCCTTGCTGACGGGCAGCATACGCATTTTTCCAGAGGCGTTGGCGTGGGAAGATGGCTGCGCAGTGTTTATCGTATCCAGAAGGCGGAGGATTATCTGCCCTTTGAGCAGGATGCTCTTCTGTTTGAGGGGGAACGCTATGGTGCCTATAAAAACCACGAAGAGCTGCTGCGTTATCAATACGGAGATTACTGGTCACTTCCCAGAACTCTCGGACAGAAGCATGATTATGAGCATGCGGCGTATTCTCAGGCGGATGCCGCTCTGCTGAATGAGCTCCGCAGTAAACAAAAGAAAAACACAGAGGATAAGGAGTAAGCAATATGACTATCGGTTATCTTTCCGGCACGTTTGATCTGTTCCATATCGGACATCTGAATCTGATCCGCCGCGCGAAGGAACAGTGCGATTACCTGATCGTGGCTGTGCACGACAGCGGCAAGTGGAAGGGGAAGGAGACCTTCATCCCCTTTGAGGAGCGCAAGGAGATCGTCGGCGCCTGCCGCTATGTGGATCAGGTCGTGGATTCTCCGGTCGAGGATTCCGACGCCTGGGAGCTCTATCACTTCGACAAGCTGTTCGTCGGCTCCGACTACAAGGGGACCGAGCGCTTCAACCGTTACGAGGAGTTCTTCAAGGACAAGGGCGTGGAGATCGTCTATTTCCCGTATACCCAGAGCACCAGCAGCACCCAGATCCGCGCGCTGGTCAACGCCGCACTCGGGAAAAAGTAAACACCAAATACTCGGAAAGAAGATTTATTCGATGGCAGACATGCTCGGCTTCCCTAAAAAAATATGGCGGTCCCTCCTGGGCTGCTATTACAATGCGCTTCATAATGTGAGAACGATGGAAGCGTATAAGCGTTTCCTTTACCGGCTCCCGCTCCAAAACAACAAGATCGTCATGGACAATTACGAGGGCCGGGCCTATGGAGAAAGCCCAAAGTATGTTGCCGAGGAGCTGCTGAAAAGAGACCCGCGCTATCGCATCATCTGGCTGACCTTCAACACGGATTCTCCCTTCCCTAAAGGCATCACCCCAGTATACAAGGATTCTTTCCGCGCGTATTACGAGTGCGCGACCGCGAAAGCCTGGGTGTTCAATACCCGCTGCGGCAAGCTGCTCGAGAAACGGGCGGGGCAGGTTTTCCTGCAGACCTGGCACGGCGGCGTCGCCTTGAAAAAGGTGGAAAAAGACGCAATGCCCGCCCTGACTGATGGATATATCAAGGCGGCGCAGTATGACGGGCAGGCCGCGGACGGCATTATTGTAGACGGCAAACTGAATGAGGAGCTGTTTGAGACCTCTTTCTGGCTGAGCCCGAACTGTGAACGGCTGAAATTCGGCATGCCCCGGATCGATGTCCTGATTCAGGAGCAGAACAATCAGGAGCTTAAGAGGAAAGTCAGAAAAGAATTGGGCATCGCCGACGATTCCTTTTTCGTCCTGTATGCGCCGACCTTCAGAAAGAAAGACACGTTTGAGGGCTATGTAACCGACTTCTCTAGGATCCGGGAAGCTTTTGAGGAGCGTTTCGGTAAGGTTGAAATCGCCGTGAGGCTCCACCCGAACGACGTCCGGCTTCTGGCGCGCTATCGCGAGAGCTATGCCTCCTCGCTGGTGGACGCCACAAAGTATCCGGATGTGCAGGAGCTGGTTCTGGCCGCGGACTGCGTGATCACGGACTATTCGTCGATCGCCTATGATTTTGCGATCATCAGAAAGCCGGTGTTCCTGCTTATGACGGACGCGGAAACGTATAAAAATGAGCGCGGCGTGTACGACACGTTTTATGACCAGCCGTTCACGATGAACTATAATGAGGATATGCTCATTGAGGAGATCCGAGGCTTTTCTGCGGAAGACTATAGACGTCGCGTCGATCGGTTCTATGAGAAATACCCCACCTTCAACGACGGCCATGCCGCGGAGAAGTCAGTCGACTGGCTGATTGAAAAGGGCGTTCGGGCAACCTGAAAAAGGACGGAACAATCAGAGAGGATAATAACATGGGCTTTCAACGATACATAGATGCTGTGCGCGCCAGGATGCAAAACTGGCAGAGTAAGCATTTTGAGCTGACGCGGTACGGGAGAGCAATCGCGAAGCTGAAGGATTCCCACAAAGGGGAGAAGTGCTTTGTGATCGGCAACGGCCCCAGCCTCAGCGCTGCCGACCTGCAGGTGCTGCATGAGCACAGGATCCCTTGCTTC
>CADBTC010000183.1 GCA_902797445.1 uncultured Eubacteriales bacterium
CAAGCATGTCCGTGAACTCCTTCAGGGTCATGCTCCCCTTGTAGCTGCAGACAATCGCGTAGTGCAGGGGCCCCAGCTGGCACAGGGCCATCCGGGCCATCTTCTTGTCCGTTACGATTTTCTCGTTGGATACCACGGGAACGGCCTTTCCGTCCTCGATCAGCGCCGGCCCGAAGCAGAAGCCGTTGTAAATCTGTTTTCCCCGATAGTAAACCGGGCCGCCTTCCGTCTCCGGCAGGGGCGGAACTTCCCCCCTGGACTGATGCACGATGTGAAAATCCCCGTCTTCATCAATGAGCAGCACATCGGTCTCCCCGGTGAAGGAATGCATATACAGCACCCCCTGGCGCAGCACGTAATTGCCCTTCCACTGCACGTCCCGCCACCAGTAATCCCCGTTGCAGGACAGCACCGCGTTGGCCCGCCGGGACAGCTTGGTCCCCTCGGCCGTGGCGGAGCGCTCAAAAGAATACGCCGGCATGGTCCGCAGCTGGGAGGCGTGCTGCACCCTGACCTCTGCCATCCAGTATTTCGTGTCGCCGTAATGGTTCTCCGTCACATCCATCTGAATGGTGGGGTCCTTATAATGCTCCTTGCCGTTATAGTTTCCCTTATCCAGCTTCCGGCCCGCGGTCAGATCCAGCGGCAGGGTATATACGGTTTCAGCCATTCCCGGCAGGATCAGCCCGGCCAGCAGGATCATCAGGACCGCCAGCATGCTCAGCTTTTTTCTCTTCATTCGCTCTGTCTACCTCCCCGACTGTTCCGTTCTGCGCGATTCCCCGTCTATTTGGAGAAGGGAACGTACACGCCCGTGCGGAAGAAGGCATGCAGCTCCGTAAAATGGGAGTGTTTCCGCCATCCGCCGCTGGTGGGATCGTATACGGATACAAATTTGCAGCCCCGGTGTTTCTCCCGCATGATCTTCCGCTGATCCGTTCCCACCTTGTTCATGCTCCCCCACCAGACCCGCTCCAGCTTCGGCAGGTCGTACAGGGGCGAAATATCCCGTACCTTCGCGTCCCGGGTCAGGTTCAGATCCCGCAGCTCCGTCAGCCCGGAAAGCGGGGACAGATCTGTGATGGGCGTATTGAAGCACTCCAGATAAACCAGCTTTTTGCAGTTCGCGATGGGGCTGATATCCGTCAGTCCATAATTGGGGCTGATGATCAGGACCTCCAGGTCCGTCATCCACTTCAGGAATTCCACATCCGTCAGGTAATTATGCCCCAGGTCCAGCGCCTTCAGCTTCGTGCACATCCGGATGGGCCGCAGCTCTTCCGAGGTGTGCCGCTCATCTCCTTCCATCCGGCCCGCCAGGTGCAGCGTGGAAAAGGCCGTCCGATCCGTCCGGATTTCATGGGGCCCGATCCGGACCGTAAACCCGAAAAAGATATTCGGATAGTAACGGTCAAACAGGGCCTCCATATCCGCCGTGGCCATGGGAGAATCGTACATGCGGACTTCCTTCGCCTTCGGCATCCGCTCCAGGGCGGCAATCACCTCCGCGGGATCCGTCACCCGCAGCCCCGCGCTGTCCAGATCAAGCACTTCTGCCTCCGGGTCCGTCGGGATCTCGGCCGCTGCCCATCCGGGCAGCAGCATCAGCAGCATCATCGCCGCCGTGAGCAGCACGGCAGGCCCCGGCCGCCGAAGCACCGTACCCCTGCTCATTCCGCAACCTCCATCACCCAGGGATCCTCCAGGGTGCCGCTGCCTCCGGCCACCCGCAGCTTGCTCAGATCCACGATGGCGGCCGGCCGGACCCCGATCCGGACGGAAGCCATGTTGCTCCAGCTCAGGTGGCCGTTCGCGCCGACAATACCGGACATATAGTAATTGGGACGCCGCTTGATGGCCCAGTACGGGGAGGAGCCTCCATAGTTCATGCCCTTATAGTTGACCACCACGTCCAGGTTATAGTGCGGCGTATCGTTTTTCCATTCCGGATACTGGACCTTGGCAGCCGCGTAAGGGGTCGGGTATGCTTTCCGCCGGCCGCTTTCCGGAACGATCTTTTCTCCGTCGTTCTCCCTGGTGTTTCCGGCATGGGTTTTGGGGAATCCAAACAGCCCGTTCTTCATGTCCGCGTAGGTCATGATGTAAAACAGGTCTTTCCCGTACGGAAACCGCTCCTTTTCCTCCGCGGTCAGGGGTTCCACGCTCCCTCCGTTCTGGTATCCGGGTTCCTCCGGCACATCCGTTTCGTTTACCAGCGATTCCGTGATCTTATGCGGGACAACCGCGGCGCTGAAATCCTGTTCCTCAAAAATGGCGCTTGCCATCTCCCCGTTCAGCCAGAAATAGAGATCCGTCTCCTCGTAGGGCGTATTGTATCTGCTCTTGAATTTCCGTTTATTCGTAACCGCTGTATCGTAGTCCTCCACCCGGAGCATCTGCTTGGCGTCGATGACCTGCTCCGTGATCAGCTGCGAAATGTTGCCCTCCCGGGACAGCACCCGCCACACCAGCGGCGCCCTCGTCCCGTCTTCCTCATAGTAATAGGTTCCCAGCTGCAGATACTGGTATTGGGGTTCGGCGTCTTCTTTGAATCCCCGGATGTCAGCCATCCTGCCGTCCCCCGTCCAGGAAGCGTTCGACGCGCCCCCCGTCCTGCCGTCTTCCGGCGGTTCTTCCTCCGGTTCCGCCGTCTCTACCGCATCCGTTCCGGTCTCCGCTTCCGTATCATCCGCCTTTTCACCGGCATTTTCCGGCTCCGCAGGTTGGTCTTCCTGCTGATCCATGCCCTTGATCCGGATGGTCGCTTCCTCCGAGTCCACACCGGCCCCCTTCTTCCCGATATGGCAGTACAGGGTCCATCCGTGCATCTCCTCCGGCACATGCTGCAGCGTGATGGTCAGGGTGTTTGGGTTTTTGACCTTCACGCCCTTCACCGCCCCGGACAGCTTCCGCCCGGTCGTCACCTCGCCGGTGGCGGGATCGGTGAAATACCATGTAATGGCGGATCTGCCGACCCCGCTGGCCCGAACCGTAAAGGTCACGTCCTCCCCGGCTTTCACCGTCTGGCTTTCAGGCTGCCCGGTGATGGCCACCTCCGCGATGGCGGCGGAAGTGCACAGAAGCATCAGGCAAAGTGCGATCAGCAGTCGTTTCATCAGCTTGTTCCTTTCTTTCTGTCTGTCGGTCGGATTCCCTGTCCGTCAAAACCGTTTCCGGATCAGAAATTCTTCGTCAGATCATACCGTTCGTAGAATTCCTTCCGGTAATCCAGCAGCCGGTCCTCGGCGATAGCCTGGCGAATCTCCTCCATCATCCGCAGCAGGAACCGCAGGTTGTGGATGGAGGCCAGCCGTCCCCCGGTAATCTCCTTGGCGTTGAACAGATGGCGGATATAGGCCCGGGAATAATGGGTGCAGGCGTAGCAGTCGCAGGCCGGATCCAGAGGCCCGAAATCGTGGGCGTATTTCCCGTTCTTCACCACGACCCGGCCCCGGCTGGTAAACACCGACCCGTTCCGGGCGATCCGGGTGGCCAGGACGCAGTCGAACATATCGATGCCCCGGATCACGCCCTCGATCAGGCAGTCCGGCGATCCCACGCCCATCAGATAACGCGGTTTGTTTTCCGGCATGTAGGGCTGAATCTTCTCCAGCATATCGTACATGACAGGCTTGGGTTCCCCGACGCTCAGCCCCCCGATTCCGTAGCCGATAAAGTCCATATCGCGCAGCGCCTTGGCGCTTTCGATCCGCAGGTCCTCGAAAAACGCCCCCTGCACGATGCCGAACAGCGCCTGATCCTCCCGGCTGTGATGGGCCTTGCAGCGCTCCGCCCACCGATGGGTCCGCTCCATATTTTCCTTCGCCGTTTTCCAGTCGCAGGGATAGGCGGTGCATACATCGAAAGCCATGGCGATATCCGATCCCAGGGCTTCCTGGATGTCCATGGAAACCTCCGGCGAAATAAACTGGCGGCTCCCGTCCAGATGGCTCTGGAAGGTAACGCCTTCCTCTTTAATCTTCCGGATTCCTGCAAGGGAAAAAACCTGGAATCCGCCGCTGTCCGTCAGAATGGGCCTGTGCCAGTCCATAAACCGATGCAGGCCGCCGGCTTCCCGGATCAGGTTCTCCCCGGGGCGCAGATGCAGATGATAGGTATTGGACAGCAGAATCCGGGTTCCGATCTCCTCCATCTCCCGGCTGGTCATGGCCTTGACGCAGGCGCTGGTGCCGACAGGCATATAGATCGGCGTGGGAATATCGCCGTGGGGCGTATGCAGGACACCCAGGCGGGCACCGCTTTGCTTGCAGACATGGGTCACTTCATAGCTGAATGGCTGATTCAAGGTGTTTTCCTTTCTTGTTCTGCGTTTGTTCGATCAGGTGGAAAACAGGCGCCGGCACTCCCTGGCGCGAACCCCAAAGGGTCCTGCACGCCCTTACAGCAGGGGAAGCATCGGATCATCCATATCCTCCGGGTCCTCCGCTTCCTCCCCGGCGGGATCGTCCTTCTCCTCGTCCACCGGCACATACAGCCGCCCGTTGTATCGGGTGAAGGTCTGGATCACCTCCGGCGTCAGGTGCAGCTGCTTTCCCTTCTCTCGTTCATCCGTGTCCTCCGGCACGGTCAGCAGGTCCGCGTACACGCCCCAGATTCCGCCGTCCGGCAGGGTATAAAAGCGCATTTTTTTCCGGGTCGTCGGATGGATGAACGTCAGCTTATATCCCCACAGGGCGATCTGCTGCCCGGGGATGCCCTCCCCGTACCGGTTGTCCCCCCAGAGAGGATGGCCCATATTGCTCATCTGCACCCGGATCTGGTGCTTCCGTCCGGTCTCCAGCCGGATGGCGCACAGGCTGGTCCCCTCCCGGGCCGCGATGCGCCGCCCGTGGAGAATCGCTTCCTGTCCGCCTTTTTCGTCCGCCTCGCACACGACCATCCGGTTCAGAATCGGGTCATACCGGATATAGTCCGTCAGGGTAAAGCTTTCCTCCGTCTCCCCCTGGGCCACGCACAGGTATTCCCGGCCCATCTCGTGCTGGCGCATCTGCTCGGAAAGCCGGGAGGCCGCCTTGCTGGTCCGCGCGAAGACCATCAGCCCTCCCACCGGCCGGTCCAGCCGGTGCACCAGTCCCAGATAGACGTTCCCGGGCTTCTGATATTTCTCCCGAATATACTCCCTGAGCACCGAGAGCATGTCCGTGTCCCCGGTTTTATCCGCCTGACTGAGCATGTTCGGAGGCTTTACGGCCACGATCACATGATTGTCCTCATACAGGATATCAATCACGCGCCCACCTCCCGCTGGCCCCGCAGGGCAGCACGCCGCCGGAGGTCACCGGCAGGCAAAGTTCCTGGCTGTCAATGCTCCCCCCCAGCCGGGGAAGGACGCATTTTCCGATCATATTGCTCAGTACGCTGGCCTGGAAGCCCGTCGTATAGCTGTTGATCAGAAAGAAAACCGCGTTCTCGCTGAGAACCTGGCTGCAGGTTTCCACCAGGCCGTAGAGTTCGTTTTCAAGCTTCCAGACCTCTCCGGAAGGTCCCCGCCCGTAACTGGGCGGATCCATCAGGATGCCGTCGTACCGGTGTCCCCGGCGGATCTCCCGCCGGACAAAGGCCATGGCATCCTCCACGATCCACCGGCAGCTCGTTTCCGGCAGCCCGCTCAGCTCCCGGTTTTCCCGTGCCCACTGGACCATGCCCTTCGCCGCGTCCACATGGGTCACATGCGCCCCCGCCGCGGCGCAGGCCAGGGTGGCCCCGCCCGTGTAGCCGAACAGGTTCATCACGCGGATATCCTGCCGTCCGCTCTGGCGGATCTTCTCGCCCATCCAGCGCCAGTTGGCTTCCTGCTCCGGAAAGAGCCCCGTATGCTTAAAGCCCGTGGGCCGGACAAAAAAGCGCAGGTTTTCCCAGGAAACGGTCCAGCGTTCCGGCAGTTTTTTGCGGAATTCCCATTGCCCGCCGCCCCGCTCGCTGCGGTGATAAACGGCATCCGCCCGATTCCATTGGGCTTCCCGCGCCTTGGGCCAGATGGTCTGGGGATCCGGCCGCTGCAGGATCACGTCCCCCCAGCGCTCCAGCTTCTCCCCGTCCCCCGTATCCAGCACCTCATAGTCTTTCCATCCCGTCGCCAGGAACATGCGCTTCTCCTTTCCGTCCGTCTGTGCGCATCCTTACGCCATCTCGCCGGCGCTTCATCTTCGGATGCTTCCGCCCGGGAGACGCGTATAGAGGGTCAGAAGTCCTCTTCCTCTCTCCAGCGGGGCAGCATGTCCCCATGCATCCGGATCAGCGCCTGCACCACATCCTGACAGTACAGCCTGTCCAGCCCGCTCAGCGCCGGATCGGTTTCCACGCACTCCCGCAGAGCCTCCCGATCGCCTTCGGCCGCTCTGGCTGCCAGACAGTTTGTTTCATCGATCTCCGTCATGATTTCCGCCAGCGCCGGCGGCATCGAAATGCCCTGTGCCGCCGGTTCCCCCGCTTTCAGCTTCAGCGCGGTCTCCACGATGGCTTTATCCGGCAGCTGGAGCAGATCTCCCCTGTTTTCGTGGGCCACTGCGGAGTAGATTCCGTCCTCCCCGCGCAAAACCGCCAGGGCCAGCCGCATGGGCCGGACCGGCGGCGCTTTGGACAAAAGCAGCAGCTGGGCCATGGCTCCTTCGCCCCCGTCGGCCCCCAGGTTTCGGACGGTATTCATGTACCGGATCCGTTCCTTCCGCCGCTCGACGCTTTCCCCGAAGTCCGGCTTTTCCTCCGGAATGTAGTCCGGCTGCGCCGGCAGAAATTCCGCGTGGTCCGTTACATCCCCGATGGCCAGCGCGCCCCACCAGCCCAGCCATCTTCTGGTCAGCTGGCCAAGTTCCCCGTTTTTCGCCGCCTGCCGCAGCTTCGGCATCCAGTCCATGCCGTCCTTCCGTCCGGTCAGGGACAGCAGGAAGCTGAACCCCGGCAGGCCCGCAATGACCGCGTCCATCTCCTCCGGTTTCACCTTCAGCCCCCGGGCCAGGGTATCCAGTCCGTTGGCCCCCTTCAGCGGCGTCCGGCCCAGACCGAAACAGCGAAATCCGCGGTCCAGAAACAGCCGGGTCATCCGGGCCACCGGCTGCCCCAGATTGATCACCAGCGCGCCGGGGCATGCCTTCTCCATGGCATCGCACAGCTCCAGCACGGCCTCTCCGGCCCGCAGCGTATGCAGCAGGCCCTCAATGCCGCCGTTGACCCTGGCCTGATCCGTCAGCCCCGGATCCTCCTCGCTGCCGCTCTCCAGGGCGCTCCGGTCCTGAAAGAAGCGGCTTCCCGCCTGGGGATCCCCCGCGTAGATCACGCAGTCCGCCCCCCGCAGGGCTTCCTCCCGGTCGGCTGTGGCCTTCAGGCTCCCGCCCAGTCCGGCCTTGCGGAAGATCACCTCCGCGTATCCTTCGGCGAGTTCCGCCATGGCGGGGTTCTTCTCCTCCACAAAGAGGCGGGCACCGCCCTCCTTCCCCGCGAAAAGAAGATCTGTTAAAAGGGCGGGCAGGAGCATTGGTATGTCCTGCCCGATCAGTGTCATTTTCATCTCGTTTCCTGTTTAAAAACCTTTTGCTTATCGAAGGCCCGTCCCGTGGGAGATCCGCGCCGGCGGATCCCCCGACGGTTCCGTTTTTATGCCTTCCGGATCGCCAGCTTCGCCGGCTTGCCGTTGATGTCCCATTCCTTTTCGGTCCAGCCTTCCCCGGCCGCGCCGGATTCCAGCTTCAGGGCCAGGGTGCCGCCGCAGATCATATCCGCCCCCGCCCGGATGGCTTCTGCCAGCTCCGCATCCGCGGCATAGCGGATCTCGATCCGGTCGGTCACTTCAAAGTCCGCTTCCTTCCGCATGGTCTGGATCTTGCTGACCACCTCCCGGGCGTATCCTTCCCGGATCAGCGCGTCGGTCAGATTCGTATCCAGCACCACCGTGACGCCCCGATCCGTCTGGCTGGTGAAGCCGGGCTTCTGCATCGGGGAGGTCAGCACATCGTCCTTCGCCAGCACGACCTCCGTTCCGTCGATCTCAAAGCGCAGCGTCTCGCCCCGCTCGAAGGCGTCCACCACATCGTTTCCGTCCAGGGTGGTCAGGTGTTCCCCGATCTTCTTCAGGATCTTGCCGTACCGGGGCCCCAGGGTCCGCATCTGCGGCTTCAGCTGCCAGGTGGTGAAGGCTCTGGCGTCCTCGGTGAAGATGACCTTCTTCACGTTCAACTCATCCTCGCACAGGGCCTGGTAGGCCTGTTCGAACGCCGCACCCTTGACATACAGGGTCTCCAGCGGCTGCCGGACCTTCAGATTCGCCGCGTTGCGGCACGCCCGCCCCAACTGCACCACTTCCAGCAGGGCGTCCATCTGCTTTTCCATATCCGGATCGATCCGGCTTTCGTCGCTCACCGGAAAATCGCACAGATGCACGCTCTCCGGCGCGCCGGGCACATTGTTGACCACCAGATTCTGATAGATCTCTTCCGACAGGAAGGGGATGAAGGGCGCCGCGAGCTTGCTGAGCTGCACCAGCACATGGTACAGCGTGGCAAAGGCCGCTTCCTTGTCCCCGGCCATGCCTTTGCCCCAGAAGCGTTCCCGTCCGCGGCGCACGTACCAGTTGCTCAGATCGTCCACGAATTCCGCTATCGCGTTGGCCGGCTCCGTGACCCGGTATGCGGACAGATCCGCGTCGACCCGGGCGATCAGGGTGTTCAGCTTGCTGAGGATCCATTTGTCCATCAGCGTCAGCTCCGCCTTTTCCAGCGGATGGGCCAGCGGGTCAAACCCGTCGATCTGGGCGTACATGGCGAAGAACGCGTAGGTATTCTGCAGCGTCGCCAGGAATTTCCGCTGAACCTCCTGGATCGCCTCCTCGCCGAAGCGCTTGGGCAGCCACGGGGCGGCCGTCGTATAGAAATACCAGCGCAGGGCGTCGGCGCCGAATTTATCCAGCATGCCGAAGGGATCCACCACGTTGCCCAGGTGCTTGCTCATCTTGCGGCCTTCCATATCCTGGACATGGCCCATGACGATGCAGTTTTCGAAAGGCGCCCGGTCAAACAGCAGAGTGCTGATGGCCTCCAGGGTGTAGAACCAGCCCCGGGTCTGGTCGATGGCTTCGCTGATAAACTGGGCGGGGAAGTTCTTTTCGAACGCTTCCTTGTTTTCAAAGGGATAGTGCCACTGGGCGAAGGGCATGCTGCCGCTGTCATACCAGCAGTCGATAACCTCCTTGACCCGGTGCATCTCCCCGCCGCATTTCGGGCACTTCAGCGTGACCGCGTCGATAAAGGGACGGTGCAGCTCGATGTCCGCGCCGGGATCCGTCACCGCCATCTCCCGCAGCTCCGCGATGCTGCCGATCACGTGCATATGCCCGCATTCGCACTTCCATACCGGCAGGGGCGTTCCCCAGTACCGTTCCCGGCTCAGGCCCCAGTCGATGACGTTTTCCAGGAAGTTGCCCATCCGGCCTTCCTTGATGTGATCCGGCATCCAGTTGACGGTCCGGTTGTTGCGGACCAGATTGTCCCGCAGCTTGGTCATTTCGATGAACCAGGTGGGCCGGGCATAATACAGCAGCGGGGTATCGCACCGCCAGCAGAAGGGGTAATCATGGGCGAAGGGCACCGCCGCGAACAGCAGCCCCCGCTCCTTCAGATCCTTCAGGATCAGAGGATCCGCATCCTTGACGAAGGTGCCGGCCCAGTCCGTCCCCGCCACGAATTTTCCTTCCGTATCCACCAGGTTGATGAAGGGCAGCCCTTTCTCCCGGCAGACCCGGTTGTCGTCCTCGCCGTAGGCCGGCGCGATATGCACGATGCCGGAGCCGTCGTCCATGGTGACATAGCCGTCGCTGACCACGAACCAGGCCTTCTTGTCCGGCTCCTGGAACCGGTACAGGGGCTCATACGCCGTGCCTTCCAGGCTGCTGCCGGGGAATTCTTCCTCGATGGTATATTCCTGCCCCTCGAACACCTTCGCCGCCAGATCCTTGCCCATGATGTAATGAACGCCCTGGGCGCTGAGTTTGCAGTAGGTGTAGGCCGGATTCACGCACAGCGCCAGGTTGCTGGGCAGGGTCCAGGGGGTTGTCGTCCAGGCCAGCAGATAGGTATCCTCCGTCCCCTGAACCCGGAAGCGCACGAACGCGGAGGTTTCCTTCACATTCTTGTATCCCTGGGCCACCTCGTGGCTGGACAGCGCCGTCCCGCAGCGGGGGCAGTAAGGCACGATCTTGTGTCCCTGATACAGCAGCCCCTTTTCGTGGATCTGCTTCAGGCTCCACCATTCGCTCTCGATATAGCTGTTCTCATAGGTGATGTAGGGATGCTCCATGTCCGCCCAGTATCCCACCTGGTCGCTCATCTTTTCCCATTCGTGCAGGTACTTCCACACGCTCTTTTTGCATTCACCGATGAAGGGTTCGATGCCGTACTGCTCGATCTGGGGCTTCCCGTCCAGGCCCAGACTCTTTTCCACTTCCAGCTCCACCGGCAGCCCATGGGTATCCCATCCCGCGATCCGCAGGACGCTCTTCCCCTTCATGGTCTGATACCGGGGGAACAGATCCTTGATGACCCGGGTTTCGATATGCCCGATGTGCGGCTTTCCGTTGGCCGTGGGTGGCCCGTCAAAGAAGGTGAACTGCGGGTTTCCATCCCGCAGGTGGAAGGATTTCCGGATGATGTCCTTTTCCTTCCAGAGCCTGGAGACTTCCTTTTCCCGATCCACGAACCGCATATCCGTCGCGACTTTATTGTACATGGGTTTTTCCGTCCTTCCTGCCTTGCGCAATGCTGCGCCGTATCTTCTTTTCAGCGTGCGGCGGCCTGTCCCCGCCGGGGAGCTGGCCGGCGCCTTCCGCTGCTTTTCTCCGTTTCCCCTCCCGGGGCGCGTTTCTTCCTCAGCCCAGGGTCCCTTCCGCGTAGCGCTTCTCCGCCTCCGCCATGATCTTCTCCGTCGCGGAAACACCGCAGCGGCTGGCCCCGGCGGCTCTGGCCGCCAGCACCGTATCCAGATCCCGGATCCCGCCGGAACCCTTGACGCGAACCTTCTGGCTCACGCTGGCCCGCATCAGCTTCAGGTCCTCAATGGTGCATCCCGCGGAGCCGTATCCGGTGCTGGTCTTGACGAAATCCGCCCCCGCCTTCTCGCTCAGATGGCACGCGGTCACCTTTTCCTCATCGGTCAGATAGCAGGTTTCCAGGATGACCTTCAGGATGGCGCCGGCTTCATGGGCAGCGTTCGCGATCAGCCGGATCTCGTTCCCCACTTCTTCATACGCACCGGCCTTCAGCTTCCCGATGTTGAGCACCATGTCCAGCTCCTCGCATCCTTCCGCCAGGGCCAGCTGGGCTTCTGCCAGCTTGATCGCGGTTTCGTGCGCCCCGTGGGGGAAGCCGATCACCGTGCAGACCTTGACCTCGCTCCCTTCCAGCATTTCCGCGAGAATCGGCACATCGCAGGGCCGGGCGCAGACGCTGGCCGTCCCGTATTTCAGGGCGATCTCGCAGCCGCGGCGGATATCCGCTTCCGTCAGCCAGGGCTGCAGTGTGGAATGGTCCAGCATGGAGGCAATGTCTTTCGGTGTCAGTGCCATGATCATTCTCCTTCCCTCTTGTCCCGGATGCCCGTCCCGGCGCCCGGATTGTTTTTTCTTTCCGTCAGCCGCGGCCAGATCCGTCTGTCCGCGCATACATTCCGGAGAGAAAACCGGCTTCGTTTTCTTTCCGCTTTTTCCGGTTTCATCCCGGCGCACGAAGCGATCTTCATCCGATCGAAGGCTCCCGTTCGGACGGGATGCCCGACCTGTTATTTTCCCGTTCCGCCGTCCGCCCGGAAGTGCTTTCCCCATTCCCGCACGGACATCAGAACAATTTTTGATTATAACGCATTTTCCATATTATTTGAAGTCTTTTCGAAAAAAAGTTCCTTTTCGGGCCCTTACGTAAAAAACCGCCCAAACGGGCGGC
>CADBTC010000184.1 GCA_902797445.1 uncultured Eubacteriales bacterium
CATGTCCGCCCACACGGCGCAGCTGCGCGGTGTGCGCCGCCTCCATCGGCAGCGGGTTTTTCGCGTAATAGACAGCGCCGTTTTCGACGGTGAAGGTGTCGGTCAGGTAGGGCATCCGCTGAACCGTCCGGTCCAGGGCGCGCTGCAGCAGCTCACCGTCGATGGCTTCGCGGTGGCTGACCTCCACGGTGTAGGCGGGGATCTCCACCGGCAGATAGACGTAGGGGCTGCTGGACAGGGCCAGCTCTTTTTTCTCAAAAGTCGGGCGTTGCTTGCTCATCTTTCATTTCTCCTTATTTTCATCAGTGCTGCTCCGGCAGACGGAAACGCTTTTCGTTGCCAGCCAGAGCCTTGAGTTCCCTGGGATTCACGTCGGGTTTCTTGTCCATTACATCAAGGGTCTCCTTCAAAGTGCATGCGCTGGGTATAGATCCCCTCGTCGCTGTAGGCTTTTCCGCCCTTCAGGCAGAAAAAATGATACCGTGTGCTCTTGATCAGCCGGTTGAAGCCCAGCCTGTCGCACAGACCGTGGCACATGGCAAAGCTGATTTTGTTCTGAACCTCTCCGCCAATGCTGCGGACTGCTTCTGACTCCGCCACGCAGACCGGAAGCTCGTTGTCCGCGCAGCAGTAGAGACCCCTTCCGTACAGCGGACCGGCTTTTCATATCCGGGGTTTTTCTACACAAGGGGGCTGATTAGATCAACGGGATCCCTGACCAGGGACAATGCATAGAAAACAAGCACCAGCGACACCATCCAGATCACCGAATAAACGATCATCCGCGTTGATCCCTGAAGTCCGTTCAGCGTAAAATGAATATACTTCCTGTTGATTTCGATGATAAAATAACAAACAGCAACCACGAGCAGACCAGAAAGCAGCGGCAGCCATTGTCCCTGCATCATCACACCGCAGGACGCCATAAGGATCATTGTTGAACCAATCAGTACATCGCTGGTACAATAGTAACGATTGATATTATTCGAAAGATGACCCACAAAAGCAGGGACTTTCCCGCCTGTCAGGCGACTGATCTTGTACATGACAGCCAGAAGAATGATGCCGTTCTGGCACATGATAGCGCCATCCGGGCCAAGGCTCGGTTCGTTTTCCAGGATATACTCCGGCATCAGCGGGAAAGGAACATTCAAACGCAGCGCAATGTAGACCACTGAAATCGGAACACAGATAAGCAGAATCTGGTTGGCCATCCTGTTCTTGTCCTGGATGCGAGTATAGAGTCCGCCGATCAGATGGCCGAAAGCGACGAAAACGAAGTTGGCTCCCAATGAGAACAGAGAGCTCTCCGTATAGATGAAAAGATTCAGGATCCGGCTCGGCCAGAACGCTTCAGGCGCTGTCATAATGTTCGAAAGCGGAATCATGAGCAGATTCATCACAATTCCGACCGCCAGGATCCATCCGTCCCGCAGCTTCAGCTTTTTCAGCAGTGCGATAAACAGAAATGCCATTCCGGCAAAGGTTATGATGTCGGACTGGATAACATCTAACATGAACGGTATAAACTGCCGTTCCCCGGTCGCATGGAAGGCAATGAAACCGGGGATTCCAGCCCGGAGGAGATTGACAACCTGACTTACGGTAAGCAGGGCAAAACCGCGGACAGCATTGTCCTTCGGCTCCTGATGCCGCGAATATCGCATTCCGATACCCATATAAACCATAAACGAACCCGCGCCAAAGAGACCGGCCAGGCTTCCCAGAAAACGTATGATCACCCCTTCGTTGTCTGGCGCGAGTCCCTGATAGGTGTGCAGTATGATCATAGCGAAGATGCAGAACGCTTTCGCCATATCAATTTCCGGCTGCCTGCCTGTATTCACCTCTTTTTTTGCAAAATATTTCATAGTACCTTCTCTATGTAAGCGGACGTCAACGGACAGACACACATAAGGGCTGCCGAACAACGCCAACTCTTTTCTTTCATCGGGAGTTCTGCTTTTCCTTCTCTTCCTGACAGTTTAGAATCATTTCTTCCATGATCTGAATATACAGATCGTGGAAGGCTTCGATCCTTTCCCTGTTAAACAGTCCCTCCGCATATTCCATTTCGGAATCAAACGCACCGTCGCCGAATTCGTTTTCCAAAAGCTCCATCTCCAGCCGTGCGCCGGCGGCGCTGAAATCATCTGTCAGCTCGATAAGCTCGTGGGGCAGCGCGTCCAACTCATCGCCGTTGATCCCCAGCTGCAGATTGACCTCCATGCAGTCGTTCAGGTAGGCCTGCCGTGTCTCCGACATAAAGTCCCAACTGCTGTGGGCAATGCCCTCGGCCACCTGTTCCTTGACGGAATGCAGCAGCTCGCGGACAGAGGAGACCTCCTCCATCCGGATCGCGGCGGGCAGGTTCCGGATCAGCATGCCAACGGTGTGTTCCGTCTCCGGTGCCAGCCGGTTGTTGAAGATCCAGTTGATCATGACGTGCTTCTTTCCGGTAAAACGGGACAAAGCCAACAAGCCTGCGCTGATCGCCATTACGGAGTGGGAAACCTCCCAGTATGCCTCCGCCGCCGCCACCTGCTGCGCGGTGAACGACAGCCGGTGCATCCGTCCAGCCTGGTTGATGTTCGTGCTGTCGTAATCGGGCTCGGGGATGTTGCACCAGTCGTCCTCGGCATCACCGTAGCGCTCGATAAACCAGGCGCGGTCCCTCGCAGTGCCGCCCGCTGCCGCGCGTTCCTCCGCCTCGGCAAGCATGGCGAAGTAATAATCCGGCTTCAGCTCACGGCCAAAGTAAGCGTCGACAATGTCGCCCAGCACCACACCCAGGGAGCCGCCGTCCATCAGCAGGTGGTGCACATCCATAAACAGGTAACAGCCCTTCCGTCCCCGGAAAATGTTCACCTTGCACAGGCAGGCATTCAGGATCCGTTCAAAGGGGAGCAGCAAGATGTCTGCCAGCGCGTCCTCGGTTTCCGGGCGGATGTCCTGCACCTTCACCTCCGGCAGCAGGCCGGGGCGATACTCCTGCTTCAGTTCATTGTTCTCATCGAAGAAGAAAGCCACTGACAGCGCCGGATGGTTCTGCAGCGCTTTGTTCACAGCACCGCACAGCCGCTCGGCCTCCGCATCCGGAAACAGCGCCAGGAAATGCATGTTGCTCCACATGGTGGAACCCGGCCGGAACAGCTGGTTGTCGATCATTTGCAGCTGCAGCGGGGATAGGCTGTGGGGTACCAGTCGAGCCTTCGCGTCCCGCTCCGGCAAGCTTTCCTGCCCCCTTCGTTTCTCCAGCTCTTTTGCGATTGCGCCTGGCGTGCGCAGCTGGAACACATCCGCCGCGGTCAGGCCGTCTAACTTCGCCTCGCTCATTGCCACCATCGCCTTCAGGGAATCCCCGCCCAGGTCGAAGAAGTCATCCAGCAGGCCGACCTGGTTTTCTTCCAGCTTCAACGTCCGGGCAAAAGCGGCGCAGAGGATCTTTTCTGTTTCGGTCTCCGGGGGGATGTATTCGGCTTTCAGCTCCTGCAAATCGGGTTCCGGCAGAGCCTTCCGGTTCACCTTGCCGTTTTGGGTCATGGGCATTTCATCCAGCCGCATCAACACGGCCGGCACCATGTATTCCGGCAGCTTTTCCTGCATGAAGGCTTTCAGCGCGTCCACGGCGATTTCATCCTTCGCGGTGAAATAGCCCGCCAGGTATTCCGTTCCTCCCGTCTTGCGCACCGCAGCGGCGCTGCTGGATACACCGGGGTATTCCGTCATCACTTTTTCGATCTCATCCAGCTCGATGCGGAAGCCCCGCAGCTTGATCTGGTTGTCAATACGGCCAAAGATGCGGATCTCACCTTCCTCTGTCCAGGCAGCCAGGTCACCGCTGTGGTAGGCGCGCAGACCGTTATGGGTGAAGAACGCAGCGGCGGTCTTCTCGGGCAGGTTCACATAGCCCCGGCCCACCTGGTCGCCGCAGATGATGAGTTCGCCCTTCATGCCCACGGGCAACTCGTTTCCGAAGGGATCCGCCACATAGAATACCGTGTTGGCGATGGGCGGGCCGACTGTAACCTGCTCCCCACCGGTCATCAGCGCGGCAGAGCAGCCCATAGTCGCCTCTGTAGGGCCGTAGACGTTCAGAATCACGCTGTCTTCCCGCAGCTCCCGCAGCCGATCGTACAGCTGCCGGGGGAAGGCCTCCGCGCCAATATCGAAGAAGGTGAACTGCCGGATGGCTTCCCGGCTTTCGGGGATTTCCAGCAGACTCAAGAGATAGGTTGGCGTGCATGTGACGCCGTTTGCCCCGGTTTCTTTCACCAGCCGGGCAAACAGAACAGGATCGTGGATCTCCGCCTCCGTTGCAATCACCACGGTGTTCCCGTTGCACAGCGGCACGAATTCCTCCACTACGCTGACGTCGAAGGAGAAGGAGGCCAGAGCCAGGTTCACCCGCCCCGGCGCAGCATAGTGCATGATCTCGATGGATTTTTCGTTGCGGTGGACGTAGTTCATGATGTTCCTGTGCTCGATCATGACGCCCTTGGGCCGTCCCGTGGAGCCGGAGGTATAGATGCAGTAAGCCAGATCTTCGGGATTCACCGATACCGCCGGCATTTCGCCGGCGTTTTCATCCGGGCGGATTTCACCTAAGTCTGTTACGTCGAAGGCTTCCTCCAGGGTCAGCACCGCATACCCTTTCCCGGACAGCGAACGGCCTTCCATCTGCTTTGCCGTGGTCAGCAGCAGCGGGCAGGCACCGTCCTCAAGGCAAAATTCAATCCGGTCGTCTGGATATTCCGGAATAAAAGGCAGGAAAGCCGCCCCGGATTTCAGCACCGCGTTTTCCGCCACGTAAGCCCAGATCTCCCTGTCGAAGAGGACGCCGATCAGCCGATCCCGTCCTGCGCCCTTCGCCAACAAAACCTGCGCAAGCCGGTTGCTCAGCAAATCCAGATCCCGGAATGTCAGCAGCTTTCCGGCGGCGATGACCGCAGTCTTGCCCGGATCTGCAAGGGCGTGCCGATGAAGCTGTTCCTGCACAGGAACAAAGCGCATGGGCACCGCGGTGTCATTAAAGCCCGACAGTTTCTTTCGGTCCTCCCCTGTCAACAGGGAAACCTCGCTGATCTTTTCGGCGCTCAGCAGTCCCTCCGCCGTCGTGAACAGATCCTGTGCAAAACGCCGGACCCATTTTTCTGTGAATTTTTCATTCCGGTATTCAATGGTCATATTATACAGGCCATTGGTGGAAAAAAACTGAATGGACATACAGCCGGTCACCATGCCGGTGTGGTAATGCTCCATAAACCATTTGTCGCCCTGAAGCAGGTTTTCCCCGGCGCTTTTGCCCATATTATCAGTGAAAAGATCACCCTGGTAGATGAATTCCACATCCTCGTTCACAGGACAGGTCTTGAGCACTTCGTCAAAGGAATAGATATCGTTCGCCATCGTGCTGAAGATCTGGCGGCTGATGCTCCGCAGGTAGTCACCAACAGGCAGGTCTTTGCTCAGGTTGCCGTAAACGGGAATGCGCTTGATCAGGGTACCGATGGTGTGGTTCATTTCAGCCAGTGGCCTGCCGTTGTACACCGTGGAGAAAGAGACGTGCCTGCTGTTGAGGTATTTGCCCAGCATAAGCGCCATGGCCCCCATGAAAAAGCTGCTCTCCGAGATATGCTGCTGTTCGCAGAATGTCTTTACCCGCTCCACGGTCAGTGTCCCGGGCTCATAGCGGATGTTTTCGCTCACGCCGGGGGTCAGCGGACCATTCAGGTCTCCGGAAAGGGCCGGTATATCCTCTACCGCCTTGAACAGGTTCCGATAATACTCCCTTGCCCTTTCATGGGAACCGTCCGCCATCTGGCGTTCTTCCAGCATCGCCGCCTGCTGGATCGTGCATTCCTCACCCAGCAGCGCTTTCCCTGCCAGCGCACGGTTTAGTTCGGCAATAAGCTGGCTGATCGATGTTCCGTCGAGAAAGATCAGATGCGTTTTGATTGCCAGGTAGCATCTTTCCGGTGTACGGTATACAGCGGGACAGAACAGGAGATGATCCATCATGGGAACCACAGGCATATACTCCTTCATAAAGTCCAGCCTGCCCGCTTCCGTCCCCTCAATGACCGGAATCTCCACGTCTGCGTCCGGTACGAATACCATGCGGGGTATTCCTGCTTTGTCGGCCCGGATCACATACTTCATGCCGGGATGAGACTGCAGCACTTTCGTTACCGCCCGGATCAGTTCTTCGGCGCTGACGTTTTCCGCGGCCCGGATCAGGTATGGAATGGTATAGGTTGCTTTACTGCCGCCGGTCAGGCTTTCCAGATAAATGCCCATCTGCGTCTTGGTCAGCGGATAGCTTTCCCGGTCCATCTGCGGCAGGCAGGTCTCCTGCTGCCCCTCCATAAAGGCGGCCAGCTCCCTGGGTGTCGGATAAGCGGAGATGTCCTGGAAGGAGAGGGTATGTGTGTCGTCGCTCAGGTGGCTGATGAGCACCGCAGCGCTGAGACTCGTACCGCCGCAGTCAAAGAAGTCGGCGGCAGCGCTCACACGTTCCATCTCCAGCGTTTTGGCAAACGCTTCGCAGATCCTTGCTTCCATCTCTGTCTTCGGGGCCTCATATTCCGCCTCGTCCGTCCGGATCTCCAGGGCCTTCAGTGCCGGATAGTCGAATTTACCCCGGTCGTTCCGCGGCATTGTCTCCAGATGGATGAAGTATTCCGGAATCATGTATTCTGGCAGATGCTGCTTCACATAAGCCTTCAGTTCCGCCGGAGAGGCTTCCGTTCCGGTATAGTAACAGCAGATCAGATCTCCTCCGTGAACGCGGACATCCACACTGGCGGCTTCTTCAATTCCGTCGCGGCGGCTCAACAGCTGATCGATCTCTCCGAGTTCCACCCTGTAGCCCCTGATCTTGACCATCCGGTCCTTCCTGCCGTGGAAAATCAGTTCGCCGTTTTCATCCCAGGCCATCTGGTCTCCGCTGTGATACATGCGCGTACCGGGGCAGAAAGGATTCTCTGCAAAACGCTGTTGCGTTTCTTCCGGCATGTTGTGATAGCCGGTCGCCAGCCAGGGACTGGAAATGCAGAGTTCACCGATCTCACCGGGCTTCTGAATCCGGTTGCCCTCCTCATCCAGCAGAAAAACCTCTGTGTCGCAGCAGGGTCTCCCCAGGGAAAGCGGCTTGCTTCCCTCCAGCGGATGCATCAGCACATAGCCTGTTTCGCTGGCTCCATAAATTTCGACAGCCCCGGGATCATACGTTCCTCCCTTGGCCTTTTCGCCTGCCAGAAGGGCATATTCCAGCGGGAGCGAACCATAGAGTTTGCGGAGCACGTCGTACATCTGCGGCGGAATAAACATGCCTGTAATCTGGCGCTTTGTGAACAGTTCCCAGATCATGTCTACATTTTTCCGTTCTGTTTCATTGGCAATGTACACACTGCCGCCGGCTGTGAGCAGCGGCATGATGTCCATCAGTCCTGCAATAAAGCTGAACCCGGCAATGTTCAGTGCCCGGGACTTTTCTGTCAGGGGGATCGCTCCGCCAAGAATCGTCGGACCGCAGTTGAGCATCTCCTGGCGGTGAACGACGCCTTTGGGTTTGCCGGTGGAGCCGGAGGTGTAGAGGATATAGCCCTCCGCGTCCGGATCGGACAGATCCAGAGTTTTATCTGCATCCCTCTCCGTTTCAGTATCCGTCATAACTTCTTCCAGCAGAAGAGTCGGAATGCCGGCCGCTTTCTCCGCGAGCGCGGCAGTGGTAATGCAAAGCGCGCAGCCGACATCTCTCAGGATGAAGTGAACTCGTTCCCCGGGATATTCCGCGTCGATGGGCACGACAGCACAGCCGGCGCGAAGCACCGCAAATTGGGAAATGACAAACGCCTTGGTTCGTGGCAGCAGCAGCGCAATCCGGCCGCGCCGGTCTTTCCCGCCAAGTCGGTTGAGAATTTGTTCAGCCAGGTATGCGGATTCGGTGTTCATCCGTCCGTACGGAACGGCTCCCTGAATATCCAGTACGGCGATACGCTCCGGATGCAGCTCTGCCTGCCTGATAAACTCGCTTACGACTGTTTTCATCGGTCTTTCTCCTTTTTAAATAGAATAGAGCTTTGTTTAGCCGGCGTATTCCTCATCCGGTTCCGGAAGATCGCCGCGTTCTTCCTTTCGCTTCCACCCGAGGAAGAGCAGCAGAGCTGCGATCAACGCCAGGATTTCCGCGACTGGCGTTGCGAACCAGAGCCCTTTAGCGCCAATCAAAAGCGGCAGCAGAAATACAGCTGCAAGCGGGCCGATAAATCCTTTGACTGCTGCGATTATAAGGGAGGCGGTGCCCTGGTTCAGTCCTGTGAAATAGGAAGAACTGTATGTTGTAATGCCGTTGAGCAAATAGGAAAAGGAGATGATCCGCAGCGCCTGCACGGACAGCACGGTCAGGTCTTCATTATATCCAACAAAGATCCGGGAAATCGGATTTGCCAGGCCAAACCCAAGGGCTGCCGTGGCAAGGCCGAGAAAGCCCATCAGAAGCATACCGTTTTTCCGCAAGCTGCGAAGCTCTTCCACGTTTCTTTTGCCCAGCTGATAGCCCACCACCGGAACCATGCTCATGCTTATGCCGTAGAAGACCGCCATAAACAGCCCGCCCACATATTCGCTGACCGCGTAAGCGCCGACGCCGTCTTCCCCCAGCCAGTGGAGCAGCTGCAGGTTGAAGATCAGGGCTACGATCGCATAGGAGACGCCGTCCACCATTTCGGAAGCTCCGTTGTACAGGGTTTTGCCCAGGGCGCCGAAGTCGGATGCGGGACGGGCAAAATGCAGGGAGTGGTTCGGATTCAGAAAATAAATGAAGGGGATCACCGCGCTAACCAGCCAGGCGACGCCGGTGGCTACCGCCGCGCCGGCCATGCCCCATCCGAAGACGGCCACAAACAACCAGTCCAGCAGGATGTTGGCAGCCGCGTTGGCTATGGTCGTCACCAGTCCGAGCCCCGGACGCTCCGCCGTGATCAGCAGGGGATGGAACGCCATGGACAGCATTTGGAAAGGCATGAAAAATGCCAGTACCCGACCGTAGGTGACGCAGTCCGGGGCCAGCGCTTCCGAAGCACCCACCCATCGGGCAATGGACGGCAGCAGGAGATAAAGCGCCGCCGACAAAAGGATACCTGAGCCAGCCAGCACAAGAATCACCATGCTCAGGATGCTGTTGGCTTTCTCCCTCCTGCCTTCTCCCAACTCTTTGGAGATCAGGGCGCTGGCGCCGGTGCCGAACATCAATCCGACGTACATCACGATCAGCAGCACGGGAAAGATCAGGTTCTCCGCCTCGAAAGCCGCTTCACTGATGTAATTGGAAATAAAGTATCCATCCGCCACCTGATAGGTGTTGTCCACGATCTGCATGCCAATACTGGGCAAGGAAAACAGCAGGATCGTAGAAGCTTTGAAATGATCTGATAACTGAATATGTTTCATAGTGTTTTTCTCGTCCCTGACGGGGCAGCCGAAATAAATGGCAATACCGTAAACGCTTCACGGTATGATTACGATATTATGAAGAAAAGCCCAACTCGTAAGCGGATTTCTTTACACGATTCCTCTTATCCCCGCTGCTCGCCCGGCAGCTCCACCACGGGGTTGAGATAGGATTCACAGGGCAGCTTTTCATAGGGGATGCCCAGCTCGTCCAGGATTGAGGCGAAGGCCAGATAGTAGCGGTCGGACGCTACGGTCTGGGTAAAGGTGAAATGGAAATACCCGGCGGTCTCGCTCATCAGGACAAAGGACGCGCCGTTGGGAGGGGGAGCGTTCAGATAGCGCACATCGGTGATCTGATCGGCGTAGTCGTTGCAGCGCAGGCCACCCACATAGTCCACATAGAAGGTGTCCTGGGGCTTGTTTTCACTCATCGCCAACAGCTTCGTCTTCAAGCCATAGGTGGGCATTTTCGCGCCCAGGTGGATGATCGTGTTCATGCCGGCGCAGATCAGTTTGGCAAGCTCTCCGTTTGCCTGCTCCTTCAAGGCGGTGCGGAGTCTGGCGGCGAGCTCCGCGGTGGACAGCGTGCGCGCCTCCTCCGGCGTAGCCGGGAGAAACAGCGCGCCATAGCAGTTTTTGAAGGTCTTTTCCACATGGAGGGCCTTTCGCAGCGAGGTGGGAACAACGCACATAATAACGCCTTCCCGGATATCGTTTTCGCGCTCGATCGCCTGGATCATGATCGCGGCGGCCGCCGTGGCGGGTGAGGCGCCGTTCGCCCTGCACCAGCCCAGAAAGTCTTCGGTCTTCACCTTCAAGGGAAGCGAATACATTTTCTCGACAGCCGTGTCCCGCAACTCCGGCAGGCGGAAGCGTTTCTCGTTTCCCATCAATTCCTTCAGTCGTTTGACATTGGCCTTGCGCCGCTCGGCGTGGATGTCCGCCCGCTCCGCCGGGTCGTAGGGGATTTTTTCGGTATAGATGCCCTCGTCGCTGTAGGCC
>CADBTC010000185.1 GCA_902797445.1 uncultured Eubacteriales bacterium
CTGAATTCCGCCCCTGTCCGCCTTGCGAAAAGTCTCAAAGTAGGATATGATAGAATCCGTAATTATGATTTGGAGGGCTGTTGCATGACCGCCTTAATGAAGAAATGGATGTCCCTGATGCTGCTGGTCTGCCTGCTGGCAAACGCACTTCCCGGCCTGGCGGAAAGCTCCGCCCCCACGGCTTCCCCGGAAGCCGGCGATGCGGAAGTTCGCGGAACAGAACCCGCAGCAGGATATGATTTCGATTTTATTCTCCGGCTGCATCCGGATGCACTGTCCCCCTCTCTGGCCGGTCACGCTTCCGGTTATGCCAGCCTGCTGGAAGCGCTTCGGTTTCACGGCTCCTACATCTGGTCCACGGTGGAACCCGGATTTGATTTTAATCTCTCCATCATTCCCGTGGACTCCAGAGGCGCCCCCATTTCAATCCGAATCCACGGAGCGGAGGATCTGATGTATCTGAATTCTTCCCTCCTGGGTGAAAAAACCATTTCGCTCCACATCTTCTCCCTCCTGAATTTCTGCTCCAAAATGTCCGAGCACCTTGGTATTCCGCTTCACTATATTGCCCTCCTGTTTCCTTATGTCTGGACGTACAGCCTCGGTCTTCCGATTCAGGACTGGAACTTCATGGTCGGAAAAATGGATGAAAACGGGGTCATCCCCGCTGAGGCGGTGAAATATCTATGGGATTGCTGGTGGTATCGTTCCTGGGCAGATGAGCCTGTTAAAATCCTCGTAGACACTCTTTGCAAAGATTCAGAAATGGAGGAATCCTTCCGGGCTGTCGTAGAGGAGATTCCCGACTATTTTGTAAAGCAGGTCGCCCAGGAGCAGGAAATCCGCGTCCTCAAAGACGGCGGTCAGACGGCGTGGCAGGCTGCTGCCGGAGACTTTTTTACTTCCACTGAATCGGATCGGACGCACGCCTATCACCTTTCTCTGCCCGCCATGAAAACCGGTTACCGTCCTGTATTCTCTCTTCAGGCAACGGAAGAATCCAAACGCCTGTACGGGAATCTGCGGGTGCAGCTGCTGGGCACCAACAGCCTGCAGGAAGATCTGGTCAATCTGCAGGCCTCTTTTCTGGCTCTCCCCACCGTCTGGCCTTCCAACAGCCAGTCTCTGATCAGCCTGAGTCTGACCGGTGGATTGCTGCCCAACGTCGGCCTGTCCGTCTATCTTGCCGCGGAAGAGAACGGATACATTCACGCGGATATCCGCAAGCCCACCGTAGACTACGAACCCGGTCCGATCATGCTGACGCTGGAAGGCAATATGAACCCGAAGGGCCCGGATACCACCATTCCTGAATTTGACCTGGCCGACGGAGACGGCTCTCTGGATCTGCTGGTCGCCAATGACTCAACCATCCGCAGCTTTCTCCCTGATATCGTTCAGCCCATGTTGGAGGGCATGCTGCACTTCCTGGTTGGCATCCCTGCAAGCTCCTGCCAAACGATCATGGATGATTTGACGGACCTGGGAGTGACCAATCTGCTGCTGGGCGAATGAGTTCCGATCAGACGCCTGCTTACACGCTCAAACACGGAAGGAGGAAGGAAGGATTGCGTCTGCTGGTGGTGATTCCGGCATATAATGAAGAAGCGAGCCTGCCCTCCACGGTGCGGGAGCTGCGGAGCAAAGCGCCGGAAGTTGATTTTGTGGTCGTAAATGACGGCTCCGGGGACCGGACGGCTGAAATCTGCCGGGCGGAAGGATATCCCCTGCTTGATCTTTCCACAAACCTGGGACTGACCGGAGCCTTTCAGACAGGGGTTCGGTATGCCTATGAAGAAGGATATGACGCGGTGATGCAGCTGGATGCCGATGGACAGCACGATCCCGCTTTTATCCGCCCCATGCTGGAAAAAATGCAGAAAGAAGGGCTGGACCTGGTGCTGGGGTCCAGGTTCCTGACAGGGAAAAGGCCGCACAGCCTGCGGATGGTGGGTAACGCGCTCATCGAGGGAGCAATCCGGCTGACGACCGGAAAGCGGGTAACGGATCCAACCTGCGGGATGCGGATTTATGGCCGCAGGGTCATGGAGCATATGGCTTACGCCTCTGCCGCCCGGCCGGAGCCGGACACCATCGCCTTTCTGATCCGGTGCGGGGCGAAAACGGGAGAATCCCCGGTCTCTACCCGGGAGCGCGAAGCGGGGGTCAGTTATCTCAGCATGGGAAAATCCATCCGATATATGGCACAGATGGGCATGAACATCTTCGTGCTCCAGTGGGTGCTGAAGAAAGAGAAGCTGTAAACGGAAGACGGCGTTTCAGCTGAAACGGGCGAACGGAAAAGGAAATTCAAAGGAATGAATGAGGAGGGAATGCCATGTCCATCGCCGTACGGGCGCTGCTGATCGCGGGCTCGATCCTGACAGCGCTGTATGTGCTCCGCAGGGTACGGAAGAGCCGGATGCGGACGGAGGATTCCGTATTCTGGCTGGTATTCAGCCTGATCCTGGTGCTGATGGGCTTGCTGCCCAATGCCGTGTCTGCCCTGGCCAGGCTTCTCGGGGTCATGAGCGCGGCAAATCTCGTGTTTCTGATTGTCATTTTTCTGCTGATCATCAAGCTGTTCCTCATGGACCAGCGGATTTCCACGCTGCAGCGCCAGGTGACCGATACGGCTCAGGCAGAAGCAATCCGGCATCGGCGGGAGATGGAAAACAAAGCAGAGTAAATCGTCAACTGGAAGATCGCTTAAGGGGGCGTACGCAAATGAACATTGCGATTATCACTGCGGCGGGCACCGGGACGCGCACAAAGCAGATTGTGCCCAAGCAGTTCCTGAACGTGAACGATAAACCCATTATCATATATACCCTGGAATGCTTTCAGCGCCATCCGGAGATTGACGCCATTTACGTCGCCATTCTGGAGGGGTGGGAGGGCTTCATGGAGCTGTACGCAAAACAGTTCCATATTACGAAGCTGAAAGGTATCGTCAAAGGCGGGGCCACCGGGCAGGAATCCATCGAAAAGGTGCTGGAAGTCGTGGAAAGGGAGTGCGCCCCCACGGATCTGGTCATGATTCATGACGGCAGCCGGCCGTACCTGCCCCAGCGTGTGATCACCGAAAACATTCGGGTCTGCCGGGAGCACGGCAACGCCATCGCCGCCATCGACACCAAGGAAGCCATGCTGCAGACGGATGATAAAATCAAGTCCAATATCAGCATCGACCGGGAAATCCTGTACCGGACCCAGACCCCCCATACCATGCGGCTGAAAGACATGATGGATCTGCACCGGGAGGCGGCGGAAAAGGGGATCACCGGCTCGGTCGCCACCTGTACCCTGCTGATCGAATGCGGATATACCGTCTGGTTTTCCCACGGATCGGATCTGAATTTCAAAATCACCTCCATGGAGGATCTGATGATCTTCCGGGCGCTGGTGGCTGTGATGGATAAGTTTAATCTGGAGGAAGAAACGGAATGAATGTCGCGGAATACATCGTCCGGTACGTGGAATACAGGGAGATTGAACACGCCTATGTCATCGTGGGCGGCGCCGCTCTCTGGATCTGCAAGGCCCTGGGCCAGTCGAAAAAGCTGAAGTTTACTTTCGTTAATCATGAGCAGGCCGCGGTGATGGGCGCAGACGGATACGCCCGGATTTCCGGAAAGGCGGGGGTGGCCTTCGTGACCAACGGTCCGGCTCTGACCAACACGGTGACCGGCATGGCCCAGGCCTACGTGGATTCCTCCCCCGTGGTGCTCTTTACCGGAGACTCCAACAGCCGTCACGTGGCCTTTGAGGGAGAAAACAATCTGCGCCAGTACGGGACCCAGGACGTAAAAACCCACCGGATCATGGAGCCGGTCACCAAAAAGGTGTATACGCTGACGGATCCGGCAAAAACGGGAGAGGTCCTCGCGGAAGCCTTCTATCTGGCGGAGAACGGACGGCCGGGTCCGGTGTGCGTGCACGTTCCCATCGATATCCAGTCTTCCGCCTGCCCCTGCGCCTTCCCTCCGGTGTGGACGCCTCCGGCGGAACCGGAGATTCCGATGAGGACGGTGGAGGATGTCCTGCGGACCCTGAAGGAAGCAAAACGGCCCCTGATTCTGGCCGGGCAGGGCGTGCGGCTGGCCGGCGAAGCGGAACGCTTCCGGAAGCTCCTGCCGGAGATCGACGTGCCGGTGACCAATGCCCGCATGGGCATCGATACCATTGAGACGGATAATCCGTACTATGTGGGCCGCTGCGGGAATCACGGCTTCCGTTCCGCTCATTTTGCGATCCAGAGCTGCGATGTGCTGCTGGTGCTGGGCAGCCGGCTGGCACCCAATACCACGGGGTACAACGTGGCGGATTTTGCCAAACAGGCGAAGAAGATCCTGGTCGAGGTGGATCCGGCGGAACTTACCCAGTATGGCGTCAAAATCGACGAAAACATTCATGGAGATCTGAGGGACTTCCTTGCAAAAGCGGAATCGCTGCTGGCTGCAAAGCCGGAGCTCCGCGGAAGCCATGGCGCATGGGTATCCGTGTGCCAGGACTGGCTGAAGCGCTACCCGCTTCTGCAGAAGAAGTATTTCCAGGGGGACATCATCAATTCCTATCAGCTGGTCGATACCGTGACGCAGCTGGCGGGGGAAGAGGATATTGTCATTGCGGATACCGGCTCCTCCTGCAGCATTGTGGCTCAGGCCTGGCAGGTCCGGGGAAAGCAGCGGGTGTTTATCTCCGGCGGTCTGTCCGCCATGGGCTACTGGGCGACGTCCCTGGGCCTGGCGGAAGCGAACCGGGGCAGGGGGCAGGTCCTCTGCTTCGTGGGGGACGGGGCCCTGCAGATGAACATTCAGGAGTTTGCCACCCTGGCGGCCTATCAGATTCCGGTGAAGATCTTCCTGGTTTCCAACGACGGATATCAGTTTGTGCGCATGAGCCAGGGCGGTTACAACATCAATCCCCCCTTCGGGACGGATGCTTCCGATGGGGTTCCGATCCCGGATATGGAAAAGGTAACGAAGGCTTACGGGCTGCATTATCTGTCCTGCCGGGAACCCGCGAAGCTGAAGGAAACGGTTCAGGAAGCCCTTTCAGCGGAGGGACCCACGGTCTGCGAGGTGTTTGTCAGCAAGGACCTGGAGGTAGAACCCCGGCTGAAATCCGTGGCGAAGCCGGACGGTACCTTTGGCATGCCCAGCTATGAGAATCTTTATCCCAATCTGCCGGAGGACGTGCTGAAGGCGGAAATGGCAAAGGCTTTCGAAGGATGAAAGCGGATGCCGAAGCAGGTAAGCGGAATGCTCCTGCCGGTTATGGACAGCATACTTGGAAAGGAACCTGGATGAGAAACCAAAGGGGAAAAGGAGCAGCGCGGACCGACTGGCTGGGGCGAAATGTCCGGGCTGCCTTTTTCGGCGCGCTGATTTTCGGCCTGATCGCTCAGGGAATGGGCCTCTTGAACAAATTCTCCTGGCATGATGATATTTTCTCTCTTTTTCTGACAGGAGAAACCATCACCTCCGGCCGGTGGATGCTGCACGTGCTGGGCAGCCTGGAAATACTGATATTTGGAGATGGGCATTACAGCCTTCCCCTGATGAACGGGCTGTTTTCCCTTTTGTGCATCGCGTTTTCGGCAGGCCTGATCGCGGGGCTCTTGAAAATCCGCACGCCCTTTCTTTGCGCGCTTGTTGGCGCGATGATGGCCGCATTTCCCACGGTGACGGCCCTGTTCGGATTCATGTTTACCGTGCCGTATTATATGCTGGCGCTGGCCATGATCACCGCCGGCGCGTGCCTGATCTGCGGTTCGGAACGGTGGGAAGGAAAAGTCGCGGGTGTCGTTCTGGCCGGGTGCTCGGTGGGGATTTATCAGGCGTTTCTGCCCGTTTTCCTCTCAGTCATCCTGATCTATGACATCCGAATGCTGACCGCAGAAGACGAAAAACTGTCCGTCCTGGCCGGGAGAATCCTCGTCCAGGGGCTTTGCGTCCTGGGCTCCATGGCTTTTTACGCGGGATGCAGCCATCTGTTCCTGGCCCTGACGGATTCAAAACTCAGCCCCTATATGGGGATCAATGAGGCCGGCAGTCTGCCGCTCCAGACCTATCTGGAGCGGGTGGGCAGGGCCTATCGGGAATTCTTTCAGCCCAGCCGGAATACGATCTGGGATATGGTGCCGCAGCACAGTTACTATGCCTATCTGCTGATGATCTTCGCCGAAGCGGTTCTCGGGGCGGTTCGGATCGGAAAAACATGGAAAAAAAGCAGGGGCAGAGCGCTTCTTGCTGCAGTGCTGCTCGCGCTGGTGCCCCTTGGCTGTCATTTTATTTTTGTCATGTCCGAAGAGGTTCACAGCCTGATGGGGTACGGCCAGGTCATGCATGTCGTGCTGCTGGCCTGGCTGACGGATACGCTTGATATCAGGCCTCACCTGGTCCGGCGGATCTCGGCCGCCGCCTTGACAGCGCTGATCGGGATGACCTGTGTCATGTATGCCCGGTATGACAATCAGTGTTATTTAAAAACACAGTTTCAGCAGCAGGAGGCAATCTCCTGGTATACGACGCTGGTGACCCGGATCAAATCCGCGGAGGGATACAGGGACGAGCTGCCTGTCGCGTGGCTCAATGAAGGCGAGAATACAGATCTGAGTTTGTATAACATGGATGAGTTCAATTTCCTGTATATGTCCGGATATGATGCGGATATCCAGGATTACGTGAACAACTGGGCCTGGGAAGCGTTTTTGAAACGCTGGTGCGGATTCGGACCCTCCAAAGTATATGTGACAGACAGCCTGGAAAAGCTGCCGGAGGTACAGGATATGCCGCATTATCCGGAGGACGGTTCCATTCGGGTCATTCAGGATACGGTGGTTGTAAAGTTTTAGGACAGGAAGGCGTAAATGGAAAAGAAAAAGATCCTTTCAAATATCAGTCCCCAGGCACGGGCGGCCTTTCTCAGCGCGCTGGTGTGCGGGCTGGCCGCCCATGGGATGGCGCTGACCAACAAGTTTTCGACCCACGACGATATTCTCGCGCTGTTTTGGACAGGTTCCACCATCGCCTCCGGGCGGTGGATGCTCCACATGATTGGCTGGATGGAAACCCTGCTTTTCGGAGACGGCCACTTCAGCCTGCCGATGATGAACGGGCTGTTTTCGCTCTGCTGCGTCGGGCTTGCCGCGGCGTGGATCACAAATCTTCTGAAAATCCGGCGCAGGTCCTACGCTGTCGGGCTTGGCGGGGTCATGGCGGCCTTTCCCGCCATGGCGGGGCTGTTCGGGTATATGTTCACCGTACCCTACTACATGCTGGCGATGATCATGATGGTCTGCGCCGCCTGGCTGATCTGCCGGGAGAAGCATTGGGCCGCAAAGGCCGCCGCGATTCTGCTGGGCGGATGCTCGGTGGGAATCTATCAGGCCTTCCTGCCCATGGCGCTGAGTCTGATCCTGATCTATGACCTTCTGTGGCTGTCCGAGGAGGAGGCGTCTGCCGGCGCCTTCCTGAAAAAAGCCGCGGGGCAGGCTTTGTGTATCCTGGGGATCATGGTGCTTTACTTCGGGGCCAACCGGTTCTTTGCGGCGAAGTTCAATGTGGAGATGAACAGCTACATGGGGATCGATCAGGTCGGGCGCACCACCCTGGCGGAATATCTGGAAAGGATTGGCACCGCATACAGGGAATTCTTTGTTCCGGCGCGGAATGTATCCGCGGACATGTATCCCATGCACGCCTATTACATTCATCTGATCATGACCGCCGCGAATGTGATTGCGGGGATCTGCCTGATCATCAGAACGGCCCGGAAAAGCAGGGGAAACGGCCTGCTGCTGGGCTTGGTGCTGCTGCTGACCCCCCTGGGCTGCAACTTCATCTATGTGATGTCCGGAAAAGTGCA
>CADBTC010000186.1 GCA_902797445.1 uncultured Eubacteriales bacterium
GAGGATGACCGGCCGCTGCACCAGCGGATTTTCAGCCAGGAACCGGAGCCCTGCCTGTATCCCGAACCGCCGGAGACGGAAGCCTTCCCTCCGGAGAAGACGGACAACGCTGCTGAGCCGGAGAACGCGCCTGTATCCGCAGACGGGGCGGAGATATTGAACAAGACAGAGCAGGAAGGACCGGAAGGCACTTCAGAAGAGGAGACGGAAGCGCCCTGGCCGGAGACGGCATTCGGCACCGAAGAGATGCCGGAGCAGATTTCCGCGGCGTCCGGGGAACCGGCGGAGGCCGATGTTCCGGAAGCGTTTCAGCCCGAAATGCCCGGAGAGCCGGAAGCGATTGACGAAGCGGGTATGAACGGGGAAACGGAAAAAGCGGATACAACGGAGAAAACCGACGAACCCCAGGTTTCGATCACGGATGAAAAGGAGAGACAGGAATGAAGGATTTTCATCGGGGAACAGCGTTATTCGGAATCTTCATGGGGATCCTCTTTGCGGCGGTGGGAGCGCTGGTGATGGCCATCGGTTTCTGGAAGACGCTGCTTCTGCTTGTACTCTTTGCCGCGGGGTATTTTTTCGGAGCGGTTGGCGATCCCTCCGGGGCGGTGAAAAAAGCCATCAACCGTCTGGTACCGGAGAGGAAGAACGAAGTCATTAACTTCCGGGAGGAACTGGCGAAGGAACAGGAAGCCGCCCAGCGCCGTGAATCCACCGGAGAATGGAATCAAAAAGAAGAGGACGGAGAATAAAAAATGTCCAGAATCACCGCGCGGGTTGCCGCGATGCAGCTGGTTTATGAAAAACTGTCCGGGGGCCACGGGGGCGAGGATTCTCTGCAAATGGTGTATGACGAATTGCGGGAAGACGGCGTTTCCGGTGTGGACAGCGTAGGAAAAAATGAACCCGGCGAAGAGGATCGGGAGTATATCGCCAGAACGCTTGAAGGGGTTTTGCGGAACCGGTATGCGATCGATGAAAAAATCGCCGGGGCGGCCAGGGGCTGGACGCTGGACCGGATGCCCATGGTGGATCTGACGATCATGCGCCTTGCGGTCTGGGAGATGCTGTATGTACCGGAGGTCCCCGGTAATGTATCCATCTCGGAGGCGCTGGAAATGACGGAACGGTATTCGGACCCGGATGACAAGAAATTTGTCAACGGCGTTCTGGGTACCATCCTGAGGGACCTGGAAGCGGACAAAAAAACGGAAGCATGACGGAAGCAGTACTGGGACTGGATACCAGCAATTATCGGACATCGCTGGCCGCGGTGGCCCTGGACGGCCGAATCCTGCTGAACGAAAGGAAACTGCTGCCGGTGGCGCCGGGCGAACGGGGACTGCGCCAGAGTGATGCGGTCTATCTGCACCTGAAGCAGATGAAAGGAATGGAGCCGGCTGCGCGGGAAGCGCTGCGGGATGTCCGGATCATCGCCGTTTCGGCCAGCACGGCTCCCCGGGGACGGGAAGATTCCTATATGCCGGTTTTCGAGGTAGGGGAAACCCTGGGCCGGATGATCGCTGCGGCGGAATCGATCCCTTTTATCCGGACGGATCATCAGTGCGGGCATATCTGGGCTGCCCGCAGGGGAACAGCGCTGGAACAGTCTTCCGCCTTTCTTGCGCTGCATCTTTCCGGAGGCACGACAGATTTGCTGTGCTTCCGGGATGGAGCGCTGACAGAGCTGGGAGGCAGCCTGGATCTGCATGCGGGGCAGCTGGTGGACCGCGTCGGCGTGGCCATGGGGCTGCCGTTTCCAGCCGGGGCGGAATTGGAAAAACTGGCGGAAAACGGGGCATGCGGCGCGCTGCTGGGATGCAGCATGGCCGGAGAAGACCTGCACTGCCATTTCAGCGGCGCGGAAACCAAAGCGCTTGCCTGGATCCGCAGTGGACAGATGCGAAAACAGGATATCGCGATGGAAGTATACGATCTGCTGGCCAGGACCATCGCCCGTATGCTGGTGGCCGGCGGACGGAAGAGCGGCATGAAGGATGCGCTGCTTTGCGGCGGCGTCGCTTCGTCCGCGCTTTTTCGCAGAATGCTGACGGACCGGCTTGCCAGACAGGATCGGAATATGCGGGTTTGTTTCGATGAGCCGGCGCTGAGCGGAGATAACGCGGTGGGCGTCGCGCTGATCGGTGCGGACGCCTGCAGACGATGAAACGGGCAGGAATAAGCAAAATCAGGATACACGGAGACGGAACAGGAGCAGAACCTTCCGCGGAGGCGGCTGGAGAAACGGAGGAGCGCACTTTGGCTGAGATACTGGATGGGAAAGTAATGTCCGAAACGCTGCGCGCGGAGATTGCGGAAAAAGTGGCCGGTCTGAAGAAAAAAGGCGTCACGCCGGGACTGGCCGTCATTCTGGCGGGGGACGATCCGGCCAGTGAGATCTATGTCCGCAACAAGGGAAAAGGCTGCCAGGAAGTCGGGATGCACAGCGAAACGGTCCGGCTCCCGGGGAATGTATCCCAGGCGGAGCTGGAAGCGGAAATTGACCGGCTGAACGCGGATCCCGGGATCCATGGGATTCTGGTCCAGCTGCCCCTTCCGGCCCATCTGGATGAGGAATCTGCCCTGGCCCGGATCCTTCCCGAAAAAGATGTGGACGGATTCCATCTGCTGAACGCGGGCCGCCTCATGACGGGAGGAGCGGGTGTCATTCCCTGTACGCCCCGGGGCGCCATGTACATGATTCAGCAGACTGGCCTGGACCTCAGCGGCCTGGAGGCGGTTGTGATCGGCCGCAGCAATATCGTGGGGAAGCCCATGGCGGCGCTGCTGATGCGGGCGAACTGCACAGTGACGGTGTGTCACAGCCGGACCCGGAACCTGAAGGACCATTGCCGGAGGGCGGATATCCTGGTCGCGGCGGTCGGAAAGGCCGGTTTTGTGACGGGGGATATGATCAAGCCCGGGGCGGTGGTGATCGATGTGGGAATCAACCGGGTGGACGGCAAGGTCCGCGGCGACGTGGATTTCGAAAGCGCGTCCCGGGTGGCCGGATGGATTACCCCGGTTCCCGGCGGCGTCGGAAAAATGACCATCACCATGCTGCTCCAGAATACCCTGGAGGCCGCGGAAAGGTCGCTGGGCTGACATGCAGATCAGGCAGACGGGTATATCGGTTTCGGAGCTGAACCGCCTGATCGGGGAGGCCCTGCGAAACGAGCCCCGGATCCGGTCCGTGCGCGTAACGGCAGAGATCAGCAGCTTTAAGCATCATCTGGCCTCCGGCCACTGGTATTTTTCCCTGAAGGATGACGCCAGCACCATTTCCTGTGTCATGTTCCGCCAGCATAACCTGCGGGCGGCGCTGAAGCCCAGGGACGGGGATGCCGTGACGGTGACCGGACATGTGGAGATCTATCCCCGGGACGGAAAGGTGCAGCTCTACGTAATGGAAATGCAGGCTGCAGGCAGCGGAGATCTGTATCAGCAGTTTGAGATGCTCCGGCAGAAGCTGGCGGCGGAAGGGCTTTGCGATCAGGGGAGAAAGCGGGTGCTGCCCCAGATTCCCCGAAAGGTTGCGGTCATTACATCCGCCAGCGGCGCGGCCCTGCACGATATCCTGAAAGTATCCGCCTTCCGGTGTCCCTGGATCCCCATTGTGGTGGTGCCCTCCGGCGTACAGGGCCCCCAGGCGGCGGGGGAACTGGTGGAGGCGGTGGCGCGGGCTGCGGCCATTCCCGGGGTGGATGTGATCATCCTGGCCCGGGGAGGGGGCTCCATGGAGGATCTGTGGTGCTTTAATGACGAAGCGCTGGCCCGGGCCGTGGCGGAATGTCCCATTCCCGTGGTCACCGGAGTGGGGCATGAAACGGATACAACCATCGTGGATTTTGTTTCCGATATGCGGGCAAGCACCCCCAGCAACGCGGCAGAAATCGTTTTTCCGGATAAGCGGGAACTGATCAGCCGAACGGAGCTGATCCGGGCGGAACTGGGCCGGGCGATGACCGGAGAGATGCACAGGGCGCAGATCCGGATTCATGAAGCCAGGGATCGGCTGATGCGGCTGTCTCCCGAAAGAAGACTGAACCAGCTTTCGGAACGGACAGGCCTTTACCGGCAGCGGCTGGATCAGCAGATCCTGTCCGTCATGCGGGGAAAGACGGAAAAAATCCGGACAATGAAAATGGCCCTGGATTACGGGATCAATCAGCGGCTGCTCCGATTGGAGGGCGAAACCGGAAGCGTCCGGACCCGGATGGAGGCGGTATCGCCGCTGCGGGTGCTGGAGCGGGGATACGCGCTGGTGTACGATACAGATGGGCGGATGCTTCCGGGCGCTGAATCCGCACAGAAGGCGGACAGAATGCAATTGCGTTTCGCGGATGGAACGGTGGCTGTCCGCAGGGAGGAAAACGATGACGAAACAGGAAACAGCGGAACCGATCAGCTTTGAACAGCGGCTGACGCAGGTAAAAGCGGTGATCGATGGGATCGAGGGCGGACAGCTGCCCCTGGAAGAGTCCGTCCGCCAGTACGAAAAGGGGATTGCCGTCCTGAATGCGCTGGAGGAGGAGCTGAACGAGATGAAGCGCCGGATTACCATCCTGCAGCAGAGGGACGGGAATGGAACGGAAACCGAAATGGAGGAGAAGCTGTGAAGACCGAAGCGGAATACAAGGCGATGGTGGAGGCCTCGCTTTCCTCCTGCCTGGATGACCTGGGAGGCATTCCGGACAAGCTGAAGGAAGCCATGAAATACAGCCTGCTGGCCGGAGGAAAGCGGCTCCGTCCGGTGATGCTGCTGGCAGCCTGCGACATGGCGGGCGGCAATCCGGAGGAAGCGGTTCCCTATGCCTGCGCGTTGGAGATGATCCATACCTACAGCCTGATTCATGACGACCTGCCGGGCATGGACAATGATGATCTGCGCAGAGGCCGGCCCACCAATCACAAGGTCTTTGGAGAGGGCCTTGCGATTCTGGCGGGGGACGGGCTGCTGAACGGCGCGATGGAAGTCTGCATGAAGGCCAGCGCGAAGCGGAACGATCTGCGCGGCTACCGGGCGACGGAATCGCTGATCCGTCATGCGGGCGTGACCGGGATGATAGCGGGTCAGACCGTGGATGTGACCATGGAGGGGACGGCGCCAACGGAGGAATTGGTGTCCTATATTCATCGCCACAAAACGTCGGATCTGATCCAGGCCCCCATGGAAATGGGGATGATCCTTGCGGGATGCGAGCAGAATGAGATCGGGATGGCCTGCCGGTACGGGGAGCACATGGGAATCGCCTTTCAGATTGTGGACGATATCCTGGATGTGACCGGAGATCCGACCCTGATGGGAAAAAACACCGGCATGGACGAACAGAAGCTGACATGGGTGGCGCTGAAAGGCGTCGAGCGCGCGAGGAAGGACGCGGAAACGCAGGTTGGGGAGGCGGTGCAGGCCCTGCAGGAGCTTCCTTATGATCATACTTTCTTTGATGACCTTGCGGCCAGAAGTTTGAAAAGGGCTTTTTAGCCCTGTTTTTCAGAACCGGCACGGATTGCCCAGCGGGATTCCGGGGCCGGAAAGGTTGAAAGGTACTTTGCGGTGGTGCCGGCTTCGGCTGACGGACCGGTCGGGTAAACCCGACGGAAAAATCTGTATCACAGGAGAGGAACGGAACGATGAGTATGGATCATTTTCATGAAGAAGTCGTGGTAAAGCGGAATAATGTCGTCAATCGGGTGGTTTATATGTTCAGCTGGGTGATCCTGGTCATGTCCGGGCTGTTTGCCATGATGAATCTGTCCGGGGTCATGGGTCCGAACGGGCTGAATCTGGTTGCCCTGGTGATCGCGCTGGTGTTTGGCGGCATCGCCGCGGCGATCTTCTTTTTTCACGACAAGCTGCTGACGGAATACGAGTATACGTTTACGAACGGGGCGCTGGATTTTGCGGAGGTCTATAACAACAAAAAGCGCAAGAGCCTGGGAAGCCTGAACGTAAAGACGGTGGAAGCCTTCGGAAAAGTCAGCAGCGGCGCTTTTCACCGCTACCTGAACATGCCCGGCGTCAAGCGGTTCAACTGGTTCCTGAATCGGGAAGCGGAACTGTATTTCTTCTTCTTCTCCAAGGACAATAATAAAAAAATGATTGTCCTGGAGCCAAGCGAAGAACTGGTCGGTCTGATTAAGCTGTACATTCC
>CADBTC010000187.1 GCA_902797445.1 uncultured Eubacteriales bacterium
CAATGAGCGGCTTCATCGATTTATCCGGCATCTGGCAATGTGAAATCCCCGGCCAAAGCGCGCCGATACGCCTGCCCGGGACGCTGGACGAAAGCGGCATCGGCTTCCCGGAAAGCGCAGACAAGCAATGGCATATGGAGAATGCCCGCAAGCTGGGCTTCTGGCGGGAGGGCGATCCCATTGTGACCCGGCTCACCAGGAAATATACCTTTGAGGGCCAGGCCCAAATCAGCAGGAAGCTGCAATGGATGGTCCCTGCCGGAAAGCGTATCTTTTTGGAATGTGAACGGGCAAGGCATTTAAAATTGTTTGTGAATGGACAGGAAGCGCCCTGGCATCAGCCGGCCAGCATCAGCACGCCTTATGTGTTTGAAGTGACGCCCTGTGTAACGGGAAACGATTCTTTTCTTTTCCTGTCCGATAACAGCTATCCGGACTGGCCCTGTGAATCCATTCTCCTTTCTTCCGCCGCCGCGGATGAGACCCAGACGAACTGGAACGGGATGCTGGGCTATCTGCGGCTGCGCATTGAAAACCAGGTGTTCCTATCCGATGTTCGAGTGTATCCTCATCAGGATACGCTGGATATATGCGCCGTGCTGGACGCGGCCTGCCCCTGGCAGGGGGTGCTTCATCTGGATTCTAAGGCGCTTGAGCAAAGCCTTTCCAAAGCGGTTGACATTCAAAGCGGGATAACGGAAATATGGCTGCGCGATGTGAAGATGAAAGAAAATCTTCCCCTTTGGGATACGGAAGAAGGGAACCTGCAAGCGCTGTCTGTATCCGCCACGGGCTTGGAAACGAAAACGGTTCCCTTCGGCGTTCGCGCTTTTGAAGCCAAAGCGGGGCACTTCGCCCTGAATGGCCGATGTATCTTTTTGCGCAGTGAAGCAAACTGCGCGGTTTTCCCGGAAACGGGCTATCCGCCTATGGATGTGAATACCTGGAAGGAAATCCTGAAAACCTATCAATCCTACGGTGTCAACTGCATGCGCTTCCACAGCCACTGTCCGCCGGAGGCTGCCTTCTCCGCGGCGGATGAACTGGGCATGCTCATGCAGCCGGAGCTAAGTAATTGGGACCCAAAGGGTGCTTTTTCCGATGAAGAAAAGAAGCGATACTACCAAACGGAACTGATCCGGATATTGCATATGCTGGCTAATCATCCTTCCTTTGTGATGCTGACGCTGGGCAATGAGCTGCACACGAACGAGGAAGGCCATGCTTTCATGGATCAGCTTTTGTCTGCCGCCCGGGCTTTTGATGATACCCGGCTGTATGCCAATGGTTCCAATACGCATTACGGACAGATGGGGGAAGACCCGCAGAGTGATTTCTATACCTCCATGGCCTACTTTGAAGATTCCCTCCGCGCCACCTCCAATGATTTCCAAGGCTGGCTGAATCAGGAATATGCCAACGCGCAAAGGGATTATTCGGATGCCATGAAAAAAATACGCGCAAAAACACAGCAGCCCGTGTTCTCCTTCGAGGTGGGCCAGTATGAGGTGTTGCCGGACTTTGAAGAAATTGCGGACTACCAGGGCATTACTGAACCGGATAATCTGCGCATGATCCAAAAGCGGGCCAATGCCGCGGGCATGATCGAAAACTGGAAGCGGCAGGTGGAAGCATCCGGAGAACTGTCCCTGCTTTGTTACCGGGCGGAAGTGGAAGCTGCCCTGCGAACGGAAGATTACAGCGGCATTTCCCTCCTGGGCCTTCAGGATTTCCCCGGGCAGGGAACAGCCCTGGTCGGCATGCTGAACGCGCACCTACACCCCAAGCCTTACGATTTTGCCCAGCCCAAACGTTTCCATGCTTTTTTCCGCGATGTCCTGCCGCTGGCGCTGCTGCCCAGATTTACTTTCTTTTCCGGCGAAGCGTTTTCTGCGCAGGTAAAGCTGGCTCATTATGGAAAGAACACGCTTCACGGCTGCTGCGCGTGGCGCTTGGAGGGTGACGGCTTTTCCATGCAAGGCGAGCTGCCCGAGGTGACCGCTCCGGCAGGCGGATTGCTTGATCTTGGAACCGTTCGCCTTTCCCTGCCGACAGTACAGGAAACGAAGAAATTGACCTTAACTGTTGATTTCTGCGGAGCAACCAACACCTATCCCCTTTGGATATATACAGACGAAATGCCTGTTTGCCCGCCGGGGGTTTACGAATGCCGGGAAATGGACGATCATGCCCAAGCGGTATTAGCTGCCGGCGGCTGCGTATATCTTTCTCCGGATCAGGATAAAATTTCCGGGGCAATTCCAACGCAGTTCAGCACGGATTTTTGGTCGGCATGCACGTTCGCCAGCCAGGCGGGGTGCATGGGGCAACTCATTGACACGGATCATCCGATTTTCCAGCATTTCCCCACGGATGCCCATACAGATTGGCAATGGTGGCCCATGGCCACGTCATGCGCATTGCCCTTGCCGGATGGCTGCCGGCCGATCATTTCGGAAATGCCCGCCATCACTTCTATTCGTCCTCTGGCCCAGCTTTATGAGCAAAAGCGCGGAAAAGGAACCCTGGTTGTTTCTTCCATGGCACTTCATCAGAAGCTGCAATTCCCGGAAGTTAGAGCCTTGCAAAGAGCAATTTATCATTATTGTGGGGAGCTTTAAGGCTAATTATTTGGCTCTTCACGTTTTCTTGACTGATTGTCCGTAAGCATCGCCGGAAAGCTATCTGATCGATGAAAGCGGCGTGATCATCCCCGCCTTCGGCGGGGTTAAGCCGAAGGAGAACGCCGCGCAGATGCTGGCGGAACTGTAAAGAGCAGGAAGAAAGCCGGCGATGCCGTCCGAATATGCTACATCCACTTTTTTCGTTTGAACCATGCCAGGCAGACCGCCACAATCGCGATAGAGACCGCAATCACGACAGGATAGCTGTAACGCCATTCGAGCTCCGGCATGTATCGGAAGTTCATCCCATACCATCCTGCAATCAGCGTCAGAGGCAGAAAGATCGAAGTGATCACCGTCAGCAACGTCATGATACGGTTCTGACGGACCTCCATCTGGGACTGCATCAGATCCCGCAGCTGCATCACATATTCCCGCTGGCCGTTCACCAGATCCTGCAGCCGCGTCACCCGCTCGGTAAACATGTGGAAATAGCGCAGATTCTCCTCCAGGAAAAAACCGTTCTCGTTTTCCTCCAGCTCCTGGCCCAGATCGATCAGCTGCGCGTAGTGCACGCGCAGGTCCAGCAGGTCGCCCCGGATGTTGTTCATCTCCTGCGGATACTGCTCGACCTCCCCGCGCAGAATTGCTTCCTCGATCCGGTTCAGCTTCTGCTCCGATTTCTCCAGCAAGGTCAGATCCTGGCCGATCGTCATTTCCAACAGATCGTACAAAAAGCGCTCCAGCCCGGGCAGCCGCCATTTCTTGCTGCGGCAGACCTCCTGCACCAGTTTTTCAGCATATCCACTGTCGTCCACCAGCACAATGCCCTTCTCATCCAGCGCGAAAGAAAAGCCATGCCGCGGTCCGCTGATATTCTCCCGATCCGGTACGGACAGCGTGCCTGTCAGAGAGTCCATATTCACCACGGCTTTGGTCTCCTGCGGTGCGTCCATCTCCATGTCGATCAGCATGTCAAACCGTTCCCGTTCCTGCTGCCATTCCGCACTGCTCAGCAGCGCCACGTACTGTTCGCTGCCCTTGCGGATCTCCCCGGGTCCGCAGGGAATCAGGGATTCCCGGATCAAATAGTACATCTTTGTTTCTCCGTTTCAGTCGGAACTCCCGGCCTGTCTGCCGGGGTGAGGCGCTGCCCTGTCTCCCAATCTGCCGCTGCCCCCTGGCAGTATACCATGCTTTCAATGAAAGAGCCAGAACGAAACCGCGCTGTGTGCTTCTGATCCGGGTCTGGTTCCCATTCATGGAGCGGAATATCCGATTGCGGCGCCTGCAGATCGGATCGCGACGAGAATCCCGTGGAGAAGCATTTCGGCGCCACGGTCTGGGGCGGCTTTGACAACCGTCCGGGCACCTTCCTCTATACCGCTTCCCGGGAGGAAATCGAACAGGAAGTGGCGAATTTAATCCA
>CADBTC010000188.1 GCA_902797445.1 uncultured Eubacteriales bacterium
AAAATCGGGCTCCTACCCCAAAACTATCCCCGGATTTCCCGAAAAGGAGCTTGCGCGCGGGCCCTTTCTCCCTTATGGTAAAAGCAGCAAACAATCTGTTTTCGGGAGGGGATACCATGAAGAAACGCATGCTGATGATCTTCTGCTGCATCCTGACGGCGCTGGCGTGGGCCGGTATGGCGGAGGAGGCGGTGACCCTGCCGGCCGGCACCATGGTCGTTGAAGAGGAGGCCTTTTACGGGGATGAGAGCCTGCGGCGCGTGGAGCTGCCGGCGGGCATCGCCGAGATCGGCGCCAGGGCTTTCAGCCACTGCGGGGATCCGGCGGAGGCAGCCCGGCAGTACATTGTGCCGGACGGGGTCACCGCGGCGGAGGACGCCTTTGAGGAATGCCGGGCCCGGATTTACCTGAACGGGGAGGAGCTGCCCTTTCGGGTGCCATATCTGACCTATCGGGTCGCGGAGGAAGGGGTCACCGTGACGGGGCTGGCGGACAGCAGCATGACCAACCTGGTGATTCCCGATATCATCGAGGGAAAGCCGGTCATCGCGATCGGAGGATCTGCCTTCCGGGGAAAGACCGCGCTGAAAAGCGTCACGCTTCCCGCCACCGTGGGCACCGTGGGCGGCTATGCGTTCGAAAACTGCACGGGGCTGGAGACGGCAGTGCTGCCGGAGGGGATCACCGCCATCGGGGAAAAAGCTTTCTATGGCTGCGATGGGCTGCTGGAGGTGGTCCTCCCCTCCACCCTGAGAGAGATGGGCAAGGAGGTATTCTACAGCTGTGACGCGCTTCGCCGGGTGACCATCCGGGACGGGCTTACGGTTTTGCCGGAATCCGCCTTCCAGCGCTGCGCCAGCCTGGCGGAGCTGACCCTTCCCGCCACGCTGACGGAAATCGGTCCATTTGCCTTCAGCCGCTGCTCCGCGCTGGCGGCGGTGGAGCTGCCGGACGCCCTGACGAGCATCGGCATACACGGCTTCAGCTTCTGCTCCGCGCTGACGGATGTACGCTTCCCGGCGGGGCTGAAGGCCATCGGGAACGACGCATTCCAGAGTACCTGCAGAAATCAGGAGACCATTGTACGCTTCCGGCTGCCGGAGGGCATTGAGACTTACGGAACCTATGTCTTTACGGACAGCGGAGCGGCGCCGGTGGTCGTCCGGGGCAGCCAGATCGAAGCGGCGGCCGTCCGGGACCATTATCTGTTCGCTTACGCGGACAGCCCGGATTTCATCTACCAGAACTGGTACTACCCCGGCGTGAGCGGATATCAGACCGGTCTGTATGCCTATGCGGGCAGCGACGCGCCGATCCGCCTGCCGGATGATGTGATCGGCGTGCGGAAGGACGGCTTTGCAGGCCTGGTGGATACCGGGCTGGTCTGCGCGCAGAGGTCCGCCACGGCTGCGGCGCTCAGCAGCGCGGAGCTGAACTATACCTTCCCGGGGCATGAGGATTTCCGCTACCGGGTGATCGACAATGTGCTGTATGTTATGGGATACGCGGGGACCGGAACGGAGATCGTGATTCCGCCCGCGGACGCTTACCTGGCCGCTGGGACGGATGAACAGATCCGGCAAAATGCCTTCCGGGGTAACGAGACCGTGACCCGGGCGGTGATTCCGGAGGGGATCACCGAGGTTGGGGACAGCGCCTTCCTGGGCTGCGTGAACCTGACGGAGGTGTCCTTCCCACGGTCTCTGCGGGTCCTGAAAAACCATGCCTTTGAAGGGTGCGGCAGCGCGTCCGCTGCAAACTATTTCTTCATGCTGCCCCCGGATCTGGAGGCGATTGCGGGAGGCATGGGGGCCGGATGGGACAGTTTTCACGGCGTGACAGGCACGCTGGTCTGCGCGAAGGATTCCAATACAGCTTACCTGCTTTCGGATATCGGCTATAACATCGCAATCGAAGGGCATCACACCGACGGGCTGCTGTACCGCTACGAAAACCGGGAGATCGACGGGGTGACAAAGCGGCGGCTGTACGTATACCTCTATAAGGGCAGCGCGGAAACGGTGGAGATTCCCGGGGATATCGGCGTATACGGGGTTTCCCGGACGCCTCCGGGAGGCAGCGACAGCTGGTACTCCGCTTTTAATGGAAACAAGACCCTGAAGCGCATTGTCATTCCGGAGGGCGTCGTGATCATCCAGGACAGCGCCTTCAAGGATTGTTCGAAGCTGTCCTCCGTTTCCCTGCCGGAGTCCCTGCGGATCATCAAAAACCATGCGTTTGAGAATACGGGCTCCGGGCGCTTTGTGGTGCAGCTGCCGGCGGGCATCACGGAAATGACCACGGGCAACGGCGCCGGCTGGGCATCCTTCAACGGGAGCACGGCGGTGCTGGTGGCGCCGGAGCGGTCCTGGGTGGCCGCGGCGCTGTTTGAAGACTGGTGGCAGTTCTACTATAATCTGGAACCCGCGCTGATCGGGGACTGGAATTATGTGGTCAAAAAGGACAATGACGATCCGAATTTTAAATGGAACGGAAATATCTAAGCATCCCGGACAGCAAACACCCCCGGCCGAGCGGCCGGGGGTGTGTTTGCTTCAAGAAATTACTTTTTCACGTTGAAGGCGGCCATGCCCGGATAGCAGGCGGAGTCGCCCAGCACCCAGTCCTCCCGGGCGATCAGGCTGCCCAGATCAGCGGACGTCTCCGCGGAGGCCGCGTCCGGAGCGCTGACCTTCGCCCGGCCGCTGAGCAGGTCCAGAAAGAGCTTCGCGATCTTCACGGCGCCCCGCTCATGCAGGTGGCTGTTGTCCGCGGCCCCTTCGGGATAATGGGGATGTCCGGCGGGAACGTGACAGTAAAGGGACTTGCTGCCCTCGGGGCCGGCCTGCTGCACCAGGGCCGCCGCGGCGGTCTCCAGGTCGACGAGCCGGACATGTTCCCGCTCCGCCAGCGCCCGCACGGCGGCCGGGTAGGCCCCGTGGGTCGGGATCAGGGATCCGTCCGCGCCGAAGAGGCGCCGGGGGATGGAGGTCACCAGGATGGGCTCCGCTCCGTGGCGGCGGGCGGTTTCCAGGTATTTTTTCAGGTATTCGGGATAGGTTCCGTCCGGGGAGGTATAGCGGGAGGGATCCTGCTGCTTTTCATCGTTATGCCCGAAGCAGACGATCAGCCGATCCCCCGGGCGAAGGCAAAGGTCGATGGCCTCCAGCCTCCGTTCGTCGATAAAGCTTTTGCTGGAACGCCCGTTTACGGCCTCGTTCCGGATCCAGACGGCTTCCTCCAGCTGGGCCTGCAGCTGCTGCCCCCAGCCGGACATGGGCGCCCGCTCCGGGGGATAATCCGCCATGGTGCTGTCCCCGCAGAGGAACCAGGTGGGAATCCGCCGGTCTGGCCGCCAGCCGTCCCATCCGCCGATGACCTCCGGCAGGGTGATGACCGCGGCGTCCTCATCGGTCAGGCGCTTCTGGGCCGGATGCCGCGGGCTTTGCTCCGCCCGGGCCCCGGAGGTACGCCATTCACCGCAGCGCTCCGTGACAACGCGTTCTTCGTCCCAGTCCCTGAAGCCGTCCGGGGCCACGTGGGCATCCATTTCGCAGTCCAGAAAGACCGTCCGGGCATAAGCCCGCCAGGGCCGCCCCAGGGAGGCGGCGCCCTCCTCGCACGCGCCGGTCAGGCGGCAGCGGTGAAACACCATGCCGTGGGGCTGCAGCCGGTTGGTGTTGGCGGCCGTATACCATCCGCCCCGCGCGCCCATAAACAGGACGCATTTTTCAAACCAGCACCGGTAGCTGCCGAAGATGAAATCCACGTCGCCTTCGATATAGCAGTTTTCGAAATACTGCCGGCTCCAGGTCAGGTGTCCGTCCTCCACCCGGGAGACCGCCTCGGCCGCTCCCCGCCGATCACCGATGTCCTCGATGACATTGGGGATGCGCAGCGGCCCGCAGAACAGGGTATCCTGATGGGCAATCAACCGGCAGTTCCGCCATACGCCCCGGTCTCCGGCCGCGTATACGGCCACGGCCTGCCCCACCTTCCGGCCATCCCCGGCATCGTTGCGGATGGTCAGATTTTCCACCTCCACATTGTGGCCGGTAATCATCAGGGTGGAGGACAGGAAGGTTCCCTTTTCCTCTCCGGTGGGGTACGTATCCTTCGCGCACCCGTTCCAGACCAGCACGGTGTTTTCCGGGCTCTCCCCCACGATGCGGAGGTTGTTTCGATGGACAACCACCTTTTCCCGGTATTCCCCGGCACGCACCAGAATGATGGTCGGCGCGCGC
>CADBTC010000189.1 GCA_902797445.1 uncultured Eubacteriales bacterium
ATCCCCACGTGCGTGGGGCAGATGCTATGTTCTAACACTGCCATTGATTCGCCGTCGGTTCATCCCCCCGTACGTGGGGCAGATTGGATGTCGTCATGGGTGTCGATGTCCGCGGTCGGTTCATCCCCACGTGCGTGGGGCAGATATGTAATCGCTGTCCTGAATTGCCGTGTGCATCGGTTCATCCCCACGTGCGTGGGGCAGATGTCATCGTCCACCCAAAGGAACGCCTGTTCCGTCGGTTCATCCCCACGTGCGTGGGGCAGATGTGGCATACGCCTTTCAGCCCTTCGTGGTCCAGCGGTTCATCCCCACGTGCGTGGGGCAGATTCAATATAGACATAGCTGATGCTGTCACGCAGCTTGGGCAGCTCTCTAAGATTCTTGTTCATCGCATCAACAGCATCAGGCCCAATCCATAGGCCTTTTCGGGACCGATGCCTGTCTGCCAGGCCTTCCAGAACTGGGCCGCATCCACGATTTTCAGGATGCCTTCAAAGGCGACGGCGCTGATGATAAACGCCCCGCTGCTTCTGCCGACGCGTATGCTTTGAGGAACGCCGATTTCTGCGCTCTGCAATACCTCAAAGCCGTATTTGCTTCCCTGGCCGGCCAGCCAGCCGGCCCGCTCTTCCGGGTCCCTGAGAAATACCCGGCGGCTGTTTTTCCCATCCGGGTTTTCGATTTTTTTGGAGGGGGAGGTCAGCAATCCGAAACGCAGAACAGAACCAGCGCCGTAGAGGGAGGGCAGGGAAGCAAGGTCCGTATAACTCAGGAGCGAGTAACCGTTCTTTTCCAGCTCCGGCATTTCCGGCAGGGCCCTGGTTAAAGTAAGCACTTGCAGGGAAGTGCGTGTTTCAACGACCCTGTACAGCAAACCTTCACGGCAGGCCTTCATCAGATTTCTGTGCATATCCTGTCGGTCGCTCAGCGCCTGCCGGACGCTTGGATGGGATGGATTCATGGCCAGCTTTGTCAGATACATCGTCAAACCTCCGCAAGCACATAGGACGCACGAACTTCACGGGAATAATACTGGTTTTTCGCCGCGTCCACGATACCGTCCGCCCTGCGAACCAGATGCTCGTCCGCCCGGAGAGACTCGCCCGGCAGCCGTTCCACCTCAACGGCCGCGTTTTGTGCGGCGTCCATTCTGAGCGCCTGGTCGACAGTATCCGCTTCCAGCCATTCGGGGATCAGCGGAACGCTGGGGACACAGCTCCGTCTTCCCAGATAGGGCGTCCACTTTGGATGGTTCAGCGCGGCCACACACCGCTCAAGAACCGCCGGATCTCCCCATAGCAGCACTGTGAACGAAGCGTCCTGCAAATACTGCTTGGGGGTCAGGATCGTATCTCCCCTGGGTTTTCCTTCCGCGTTCAGCAGCTTTGTCCCCTTCGGCGACTGAACTGTATGAAAATCAGTGATTATACTGCCGGGTTTGTCCGCCCGGACAGCCATGTGAACCTGGGCGTCCAGCGCGGTCAACTGCTCCGAGCCCCGTTCCAGCCCAAGGCAGCAGCCGAGCAGGCCGATGATAGCCGATTTGGTCGGCATGGCGGCAGTATCCCGGCTGTCCCATCGGCTTCTTTCCCCCCAGCTCTGCAGAGGGGCCTGGAGCTTCAAGCGAATCAGCTTCATGCACGATTCCCCCTGATCATGGAAGCGCACTCTGCCAGCAGATCGTTGTAATTGGCAAAGCGTTTGCATCTGGCCGGCTGAATGTCGCTGAAGCGGGGGCTGAACCAGCCGCGTTCCAGAACCGGCAGAGAGTAGGCCTGATCCATGCAATCCACAAATTCCGCCAGCCGCTTCACGCTGTTTTCCACCACCTTGGGGTTGCTGCCCCAGGTGGGCACGGGCGTCTCATAGGCGTTGACATAGCTCAGAGGGATCTTGTCCTGCTTCCATTCAATGACCACCAGGTCAGGCACCACCTGGCCGGCAAAGGTGTTCTGTTTGCCCGACGGATTGCTGTACGCCATGGCCCTGAGGAGGGCCGGAACCACTTTCTCCACCAAGCCCACAGGGTCCGGGGCGTTTTTCAGGTTCTCCAGCAGCGCGTCGGTGTCGATCGACGCATATTCATAATAGCAGCAGCTGTTGTAATCCACGTCCCCGATCATGCCGGCTCCGGTTTCCTCGCCGACTTTCAGCAGGTCGTCCATGGCGGTGTAATAATCGCTTTCCCGGTTGACGGCGTGAGTGGAGATCGCATGGGCCACCTGCATGGAAGCATCGACGTTCATGAAATAGTCAGATGTCACCATGCGGCCAAAGAGCGCGATGTCCGCGCTGATCGGATGGAGCCTGGCAGCGTCCACCAGGCTGGAAAATTCCTTGGGCTTTCTCTTTTTGAAGGTCTTTAAATCTCCGTCTTCATCAATCGCTTTTTTTACGTGCAAGGCTACCTGCTCAATTTCTTCCTTGCTGTAGAACACGATCTGCGCGGTCATGCCGTCGGCGGTCGTTTTACCCTCTTTATTCGCAATGCCGGTCATTTTGATCTTTGCTTCCTCTGCGACGGCTGGATCCACATTCATCTCAAGCAGTTTTTCTTCCACCAATTCAGGCAGCTTGCGGGTGCGGACGCCGACGCTGCCGACGGCCTGGAAAATGTCAGACGTGCGCCAACTGCGTTTCAGGCACTGGCTGGAAATCCTGCCGCGCTGAACGCCGCCGAAGAAGCAGGACTTCGGAGAACCGCTGTCATCCCGGTTCAGATTCACAGGGGGATAGTTTTTCAGCATATGCACTTCAATCAACATGGCTTGCTTCCTCCAAATCTTTCAGGTTGTCAGTATTGGTTTCTTCTTTTTCCGGCGCTTCACAGATTGTTCTGATCCATCTGCGCTGCACCTGATGCTCCGGCCGGTTCCACTGTGCCAGATCCTCCGCAAGGCGGTCAAAGTCCGGCATCACGGAGCCGCTTTCGGCCTTGAACATACGGGAAAAATTGTTCAGCTTCCCCAGCAGGAATCCGTCTCTGCTCCAGGGCACATCCGCAAGGGAGATGATTCTTCTCTTGATGCTGTCTGACGTATCCGGCTGATGGTATTTTCTTCGCAGCATTTCTTCAAACAGAACCACCTGCGGATGGTCTTCCGGCTTCCACAGACATTCCATACAGACGCAGGCGAACCATTGCTCCTCCTGCTCCCGGCTCTTTGGCACATATCCAACGGCCCGATAGAACGCTTCCAGTGCCTGATAATCGTTTCCGATCATCTGCCCGGCATTGCGCTTCAGGCTGTTCCTGGCGCCCGCGTCGAGCCGCTCCAATGACCATTTCCCGTCACTCATGCGCTTCCTCCCTTTCCTTGATGGTTTTATTCATGACAGCCATCGCATATCCTTTTGCTTTGGACTGTAAGGCCAGTTCCTTTGCTGTGCTGCCGGAATTTTCCACGATTTCCCGGAAGGTCAGCAGCAGCGTTTTTTTCAGCTGGTCGTCAAACTTTGAAATATGGCTTTTCTGCGCTTCCTGCGTCATATCGTTTTGCATAGCGAACAGATCCGGAATACAGGAACCGAAGATGACATCATGCATATGGCTCAGAAAATGCATCCGCGCCTCTTCGGCAAGGGAACCGGTATGCTTCGTATCGGAAGACAGATGTTCCTGGACAGCCCTGGCAATGCCGCTTTGAACCGTTTCGACCGCCATCACATCGCCGCGCAGCAGCATGGCGAGAATATCGTATTCTTCATCAAACAGGAAAGCGGGAACGGATAATTCATCCTCCATCCACTCAATATAGGCCGCATTGCTCGTCACCAGCCCAACCTGATGGATCTGCAGAAGGCCGTCTTCCCCGGTCACCTTTCCTGCCTGAGAGACGACCAGCGGAGGGATACAGTGCAAACTGTTTTTGTCCGAGATAAGTGCGCCGATGTCCCGCCATAGAGCGCGGCCGGACTGCGGCTTGACGGAGGCAAACTCCCCCTTCTGAGTTCTTCTGTAAGCTACAAACGGGTCTCGCCAAGCGCCGTTTCCCTTAAAATTTTTTCCCTGCTGCAGGTGGATCAGACGAATCCTTCTGTCGTCCCCGCAAACCAGATGGATTCTCCTGGGCTGCCAGGTGAATGCCTCCAGGAGGGAAACCGTGACGACCTCCTCCTTTGGATTCACAGCTTTCCCGTCTCTCCAGGGAACATCCCCATAGCCATAATCAATAGCGGTATATTCTTTTTCTGAAATCATATTGAGGACAATGGTCTCAAACAGGTTTTTCCCGGAAACCCAGTCATATACAGGGGAGGTGTTGTTGACGCCGGAAGGATATCCCTGGGCACCGGCTGTACAAAAAAGCTGTGTTACCAGCAGGGCACGGAACGCTTCCGCAGGGGACATCGAATGCAGCGAAGCCATCCTGTGATCCAGGAAAACATGATTGTTTCCGGAAGGCAGTGTCACATCAAGGGCCGCCACCGGCTTTTCCGCTTTATCGTCCACCTCTTCCTGGTACGCTGACTGCATGAAGGGATGCTGCTCATCAAACAGGTCAAAACGAGGCCCGTCCTTTTCGCACATGGAGATGTAATCATCAATGGTCTTTTCTGAAAAGCTGCCTGCCTTCAGCAAGGTCCGCCTGTCCTTGAGCGCCGTCAAATGGTGCATATCCATCGCCATGGCAATCAGAAGGCGAAGAACGCAGAAGCGTTCCAGCGGTGAATCGCTCAGAATGCTGTGTATCCGATGCGCTTCGGCAAGGGCCTGACGCAGCCCGATCTCCCGAACTTCCCCGTCCAGATAACGGACGGCAACGACGGGATCTTCCATGACAGAATACTTCATCGCTTTTCCTCCCATATAACCCCCAGCGCGGGATCGTTCGTCAGAATCCCCGCGGCCAGCTCAACGCGGCTCAGCCCCCGCACGACCCAAACCCCGGCAAGCTTTCCTCCGCGGAGCTGCTTTGCATTTGGACTATCCTTCAAAAATGCTTCCTTCAGCCTGACCGACAGGCTGTTCAGATAAAGCGTCCTGACGGTTTTGGCCGACAGCGGCCCTTCCTCCAGTCGGTCAAATTGATCTTCGTCACAGAAAGCAATGCGAATACTGCCGTCTCCCAGCCTGGTAGAGGCTTCCGCGATATCCGAGAAGCCATCTTCCGTATCCGAAACATCAAAGCATGTGCCTTGATCGAGCGGGAAAAAAGAATCTGGTTCCGGGGACGGCCAGGTGCAGCCTTTAGCCTGGGCGGTTTCCAGCAGCCCTTTCATGCTGTGCTCCATCCAGGCTGTTCGGTTCTGTTCTGTGATGCTTGAATAAACAGAATTGATCATCGGACGGATCCCTTCCGGGATCTCGATTGTACGGGTATCAGATAACTCTTGCTCTGTATTATAAAGCAAAAACGGATCATAGACAAGGCCCGAAACCCCATACCTTTTATCCAAATTCATCGGCGCGTCACTTCCCGGAAGGATGACGATAAAAACCGGGCGCTCAAAACCGGCTGGCCGCGAATACTGGCGGTGACGGTGCAGCCGTCCAGCCCTTTGCAGCAACAGGTCGATGGGGGCAAGTTCGGATATCATCCCGTCAAAATCCAGGTCAATGCTCTGCTCTACCACCTGTGTGGCCACCAATATGGCTTTGGCCGGCCTAACGGAACGGTCCTTGCCGAACAGGCTTACGCACTTTTTCTCAATTTCCATTCGTTTTTCAACGGTAAATCTGCTGTGAAACAGAAGCAGTTCAACCTTCTCAGGCGCCGCATCCCGAAGAGATCGGAAAATCTGCTGCGCTTTTTTGACGGTATTGACCAACACGGCCAGACAGCCGCCATTCTCTATTGCCTGCAGGGCTATTTGGGATATTTCCTGTTCGTCTCCTTCCAGCCGGATCGGTTTGAAATCATAAAAATATCGGGAGGAAGGAGCGACTGGCAGCTGGGTGACTTCCTGATTCGGAAGGACCTGTGTCAGCAGCGGATAATCGGATGACAGCGTCACGTTTGCACCAAAACAGGACAGGTACCGCCGCTTCTGTTCATCCTGCATTGTTGCGGAGAGCAGGATCACCGGAATGTCCATGGCGCAGCACCAGCGAAGAAGCGTTTCGATGATCTGGGACATATACATGTCATACGCATGGATTTCATCGATGATCAGCACTTTGTTGGCCAGTCCAGCCAGGCGGAGCAGGCTGAATCTGCTCCTGAGAACCGACGCCATTGCCTGATCCACTGTGCCGACGGCGTTCGTGCTGAGCAGCCCCATTCTGGCAGGCCGAGTCCATTTGGCTGCGATTTTTTCGTCCTCAGTTGAAAAAGACAATGGCAGTTCTTCCTGCAAAAAGGCCGTTCCATGAAGCAGGCGGGACGAATCATACCCAAGCTGCTCTAAAACCTGATTCATGCGGGTGTGCATCTGATTGCTGGTCGCCTGTGACGGCAGCGCCATATATACGCCGCGTTTTGCGAACGCTCCGCACAGCTGCGCTGCCAGGAAGAATGCTGCTTCTGTTTTTCCTTCGCCCATGGGGGCTTCGATGATGGTGCATTTCGCCCGAGGCGACAAGCCGGCACACCCGGTTTGCAGAGGCCGCGGATGAGTAATTTTAGGAAAAAGCGCACTGAAAGATTTTCCAGCCGGAAAACATTCCTCAGAAATGAGCCCATACAAGGTCAACGCTTTCGTCGACAACTGCTCAATCTCTTCCACCGAAAGTTTTTCAGCATCTCTGAACAGTTCAGAAGATGCCGTCCAGTCTGCCAGAATCAAAATAGAAGTCACCAGCATACATGCAGCATCCGTATGAGCAGGTACCAGCAGCTGATCATCTTTGAGAAAGAAGGCTCTCATTTCGGCTTCCAACAGATTCTGTACACTGCTCCAGGCAGGATGCCTTGGCTTGACTCCATTATGGGCGGGTTCCGGCTTCTGATGGTGCAGGGAGACGATGCCGGCAAATAAATCGCTGGCATCTTCATCGAACCCAATCTGATCCCAGATCCGTTTCAGCACTTTAGCGCTGTAATACTCATGCCGGAAATGTTCCTGCTTATTAGATATTCCCTCAAGCTTGAATACATCAGGGACAATTTCTTCCAGACGCTGCTTGTATTCAGCGTCCATCTGTTGAAATTGTGGGTGAATTTTTCCGATGTCATGAAGGGATATCACGTAACTGATCTGATGAATGGTATCCTGTTCTTTACGCTGGAAGCATTCGGATAAAAAGCGAAGAATGGCTATGGAAGAAGGAGCACTTAACAGTTTCTGCGCACAGATGCCGGCACAAAAAGAATGAGTCCGTACAGACATGAAGGGACTTGTTTTTGCCCAGACAGATTTATAAAGCCTGTCCAAAATGAACCATCATTCCTTCCTTTGGAAGATCGCTCAGCTGGGGCGCTGGCCTGGCGTCAGAAAAACAGCGATGCCTTAAACCACCCCGGGGGAGTTCCTCCCTATTATACTTTGGTTCCGTCATCGAATTCGAAGCCGAAAAAATATTTAGCTCCAAGAATTTCGGCCATCTTTTCGAGCTCTTCCACTGTAAAGGTGCCGCGCTTCAATTTCTGATTAAAATTGGACGGAGTTGTTTCCATTCCTCTTGCCAATGCGGCTTGGCTCATCCCCTTATATGCAAGGGCCATGCTGATTTTTTGTTCCATTGTCATATGATAATCACCTCGTTTCGATTATATCAGATTTGTTGAGATAAAGCAATCGCTGAATGACATTATGAAAAAACAGAAAAAAATTTAGCAAAACATTGATTTTTCTATTGACAACGTTAAGCAAATGCTGTATAATAATAACTGCAAAGAGGCAAGCGAAACAGAACTTGCTCACAAAGAAAGGAAGGTATCTACTATGTGTCAGCCCACCAACACCATCACCGCGAAGGTCGAAGAACTCATGAACCTGAGGAAAGCCGCCGAAGAACTCCAAAACCAGACGGAGACTATCAGAATGATATTTTTTTCTCTTGTAATGCTGTATGTTTGTTCATTTAGATAGTCTTCTGTATGG
>CADBTC010000190.1 GCA_902797445.1 uncultured Eubacteriales bacterium
CCGCAGCGTGCTCCACACCGGCCATATCGGCGATGGGAAAATCTTTGTGCAGGACGTGGAAAACGTGGTGCGTGTTCGCACCGGCGAAGAAGGATACGATGCTTTGCAGTCAGATGAATGAACTGCATTCAATATTATCTCATTAGGGTAGAGGGATGGCGTTAGCCCTCACCCCTCCCATTGCACCGTACGTACCGGTCAGGTATGCGGCGCTGCATCGTAACATGGTTTCAAGTATATCTCAGGTAATAAGCGAGAGGATCGACCAGTCCCGGTCGGTTCTCTTTCTTCTTTGGCAAGGATAGCACTTTAGGGCTACTATACAATACGGTGGGTGTTCAAATTACTCAGGATGGTATAATCTGTTATTGATTTTTTGTGTATTTGACATTTTTATACTTGTCTTCTGCGAAAAATGGAATATAATATAGTTAGAGGCAGCTAACAAAGTTGTCTACTGTTGTCGGGAACCCATGATACGAGGTGTTGTTGTGAAAGGCTGTTGCTCTGTGCAGGAGACGGCAAGGCGCGGGGGTATCTCTATGCGCTGGGTGAATCAGTCCGCATTGGACGGAAGAATTCCAGGCGCGGAGCGGCTGGGCAGATCCTGGGCGATTCCGGACGACGCGATCAAACCGGAGAAGTACAGATCCGAGCCAAAACCGAAAGAAACTTCAGAGAGAGGTAGCGGGTAGGGCTAAGTAGATGAGCACTTTCAGTGCATTATTTTTTGCAGACGAGTTAGTGCAAGCTTACACACGAGGTGAAGCGAATGTCAGTCAAATATGAGGTGCTGAGCTGGAAGCGCTGTGCTATTTCGCTGTGTATCGGCTGATCGCGCCTTATTCCTCACGCCTGGCCCATCTGTACCGCAGCGGTATTCTGGGCGTACTTGCCTTCGGCGGCTGCGGCGTGCACGTTCCCTGCCTGGCCTGCGTATTCTTCTACAAGTACATGATGGCGGCCAGCCCCGAGACGGCGTTGGATGCCTCCATCCGGTTTGGCCTGTACTTCCTGCTGCCCGGCATGATCCTGTTCTTCATCTTCTGGCTGGTGCATCAGATCGCGCATATCGCCGCCTTTTCAAAAGGGTTTACGTCTTACCCGAGGTGGTGCTGGATCTTCTGCCCGGCGGTTGGTATGGCGCTGACCATGCTGCTGAAGCTTTTCCCGGAAACACCGCTTCGCAACGCTCTGACAGCAGGCTGGATCAGCATCGGGAACCTGTGGATGTTCGGCGGACTGCTGGCCACAATGAAAAAGGTAAAGGAGAAGTGAACCATCTATATGAAGAACGATGTGACGGAAGGACAAAAGCTGCCCCGGTATGGCATCGGCCAGATGATTCCCGGCGGCTTCGGCCATCGCGGTGCGGATCTGTACGCTGTTTAGAAAAGGAGGGACAGAGCACAATCAGGATTGGCACCATCACAGTGGCGGCGGAAAGCCCGGCCAGCCCGGTCCCAATTCCCGCTCCAAGAGCAGCAACGATATACCAGAAGGATTCCACCATAACACCTCGCTTCTGTTTACCCCGTTACGGCATTATCGTGTAATTGTCATGGCTCAACATCAAAGCCAGCCGGGCTTTTACCGTTGCGCTTGCTGATAAAGATCATATGGATGTGGCCGATTTCTTCGGCATCGCCTCCGGCAACAAGATCAACGACAAATTTGAACGAACCGGCTATCATGCCGTTAAGAGCGACAAGGTCAATGCGCCGATCATTGAAGAATTCCCCGTCGTAATGGAATGCGAACTTCTGGAGTTTCTCCACACCGATTATGTGGACGGGATTGTCGGCAGGATCGTCAACGTGAAAGCCGAGGAAGCTGTACTCAGCGAGAATGGCAAGGTCGCTCCTGAAAAGCTGAACGCCATCCTGTTCGATCAGTTCCAGAACAATTATTATCTGACCGGTGAAAAGGTCGGCAGGGCCTGGAATGCCGGTGCGGCACTCATGAAGAAAAAGCAGTAAAAAGCTCCGCAAAGAGATCAGGATCAATCCCTTTTGCGAGGTTGAAATCAGGTTTCCCGTCAGCGTTCAGCAATGCACGCTGATTATAGCACAAAAAC
>CADBTC010000191.1 GCA_902797445.1 uncultured Eubacteriales bacterium
CCTCTGGGAGGAGGAGCTGTGCTCTTTATGGAGGATAGGGAGGTCTGACACCTGATGTGTCAGGGAAAAGGGTGCGGTCCGGAAGGCGCCTCCGCCCTCCTCCGCGTACCTGAATCCTATCATATGATTGTGTCTGTTTTGTGAAGATCACCTGAAAACTGCCCGAAAGAATGCCTGCAGCCCTCCCGCCGCTCTACGGTGCCGGCGGCTGCGGCAAGAAGGACGGATCTTCCGCTCTCTGAATCGGGAAAAGCCGGCAGAATCCGCTCCTTTACACGTTTTCCGGGGCCGGGGTCGGGGTAGGCTCCACAAGGATTTCCGTTTCGTCCGGCGCCCCGTCCGCACTTTCCGGAACCGGCGTTTCCGTCGCAACCTCCGGAGCTGCCAGGGCATTGAGCGTCTTCTGATCCGCCACGCCGCCGGCATAGACCCCAATGGAGCGCTGGAACTGCTTCAGGGCATTTACGGTGCCATTCAGCATCTTGCCCCCCACATATCCGGTATAGAACCCCAGATCCGCCAGTCTCCGCTGCATCCAGTACACCTCCGGCCCCTCGCTGCCCTTCTGCAGCCGCCGGCTCACCTGCGGCGCCGCCGTGGGATCGTAGGCGGGTTCCGGGGTGGGCTGCGGGGTCTCCACTGGCACAGAGGTTCCCTTCTGCAGCGGGGGCAGCTTCAATGCGTCCCGAAGCTCCGGATCCGCCGGCAGGTCCTCCCTGATGGAAACCACGGTACCCGCGCCGATGTTTTCGTAAACCCATTTGGCGTCCGCTACCGTCAGCCGGATGCATCCATGGCTGGCCCGGTTTCCCAGCATCTTATAGCTGGAGGTTTTCATGGCGTTCAGATCCACCGCGGTATAGATGACCGAGTGAAACGCGATGTTCTCGTTGATCCGCGTCCAATACCGGGCGTAGCTGTTTCCCCACGTGGGGAAGACGCACCATGTAGCGTGCCTCCCGTTCAGCACCCAGTCTCCCACGTCGGATGGATTGGCCTTTGTTCCCGTGGAGCAGAGCATCCGCCGCACCGGCACCGTATGGCTGCCGTTTTCGTCCAGCGCGTAAACGGTGGTCACCTGATTGGTCACGTCCACCGTAATCGCGTATTTGGGCGGGGGCGTCGGCCTGGGCGTGGCATCCGGCATGACGATGCCCGGATCGTTGAAAATCACATTCCAGGTGGCTTCATCCACCTTTCCTGTCACCCTCAGGCCATTTTGGCCCTGGATGGCTTTGACCGCCCGCAGGGTCTGCTTCGCGAAGTTCCCGCTGACCGGCCCTTCGTAATATCCCAGCTCCGTCATCCGGGCCTGCAGCTGCTTGACCGCAGCCCCGCTTGACCCGCTCTTAAGCGTTTTGGCAAAGGCTGTATTCTCTTTTGCGGCTTCCCCATCCTCGCCGGTGACCAGATAGGCGGACAGGTCTTCGCCGTCTTCCGGTGTCCGGGCTGCCGCCCCGCTGCCGTACAGCAGCTGCAGGGTCTGGATATCCGCCGCCCCGGTAGCAGTCAGCCCCGCGGTTTCCTGGAACGCTCGCACCGACTTCTGGGTGTTTTCCCGGTAGTTCCCGGTCACCTTGCCGGAATAGTATCCCAGCTCCGTCAGCCGGTTCTGCAGCGCTTTGACTTCCTCCCCGCTGGCGCCGTAGCGCAGGGGACGGTATTTTGCGGCGTAAATCAGCGCCTGGGTTTCCGGATCGGCAATGCCGGTCTTATCCAGGCCATAGTCCCCCTGGAAGGTTTTGACCGCGTCCCGGGTCCCTTCCCGGTACCGGCCGGACAGGTTGCCCGTATAATACTTCAGATCCTTCAGGCGGGTCTGCAGGGCCATCACGTCCTCCCCTTCATCCCCATATTGCAGGGTCCGGCCGTCGATGATCTCCTCCTCCAGATCCGATTCATCCGGCAGGTCCGCCTGGGCATCCTCCCCGGATTCCTCCGGCAGGGGTACGGATTCCCCCAGGCCCTCCGCGGGCGCTTCTTCTCCCGTCCCCGGGCTTCCCGTAACGGGTCCTTCATCCACCCCCGCCGTTTCGCTCCCCCCGGTCAGGGGCAGCAGCATCAGGCTCATCGCCAGGAACACACACATCAGTCGCTTCATCGACTTCACCTCTTCCAAGTGATGAATCGATTTTAACATTTTTGTAATCTTTTTGCAAGGTTTAAAATCTTCTTGTGTTAAATTCCGTAAAAAAAATGGGCTGCCGCAGCAGCCCAATGGATTCCGTCACTCCGGTTGACTCTTATCCGTATAGGTTTTCGACCAGTCCATGGTTTCCTGTTCCCCGTATCCTTCCGGATAGTCCCCCGCACGGCGCAGCACATATCCCAGATCAATGTTGAAATTGACACTGTCGCTCTGCACGGCGAAGGCATCCGTCTCCGCTTCCGGCCCATCGGTTTCCAGCAGGCTGCTGGCGATCAGCGGGATGTCCGTCCGATGTGCAGTGGGCCTGACCTCGGCGGGCGCAGTCACCCGCAGCGTGTATACCGCCGGATATACTTCCCGGAAGAAATACAGCCCGTACTGATCCGTTTCCGTCTCTGCCACGGCCACACCGTTGCGGATCAGCTCCACCTTCACATGCGGAATGCCGTATTCGCCCCCGTCCTGCAGGCCGTTTCCGTTTTCGTCCAGCCAGCACATGTCTCCGATGGTGCCCGGAAGCACGCTGCCGATGTTCAGGCTCAGCTGATCCTGGCCCATGATCAGGTCAATGGCTCCCGAGGTGCCCCGCCGGCCGTCCGTTTCCTCCAGGATGGAAATCAGCCCGGTATCCAGCCGCTCGTCATCCGGCTCCGCCGCCACCGCGCCCGCAGGCAGTTCTGCCCGGATCCGGTAGGTACCCGGCATCAGCCCGGTAAACCGCCAGGCGCCGTCATCGCCGGTCTCCTGCTGATCCATGGGATTTCCGCCCTCATCCAGCAGGATCACCTCGGCGCCGGAAAGGTTCTCCGCGCCGCTGCCCCGGTCGATCCACACCTTGCCGCCCAGGGTCGTGTAACGTACAAGGCCCAGCATCAGGTCCGTCCGGGTTTCCCCTTCCGTCAGCTCCAGGCCGTCCATGATCTGCTCGCTTCCTTCCTTCCGGAAGGTGCTGTCCCCCGCCTTCGCCGCGTCCATCTCCTCATCCATCGGGAAGGACAGGGCGTAGCTGCCCGGAGGCAGGCCTCTGGTTTCGAAGCCGCCGTCCTCGCCGGTCCGAAGCGTTTCCACCGTTTCTCCGGTGTCCTCATCCTTCAGGGTAAGCTCATATCCCGCGGGGGTCTGTTCCTCTTCCTCCAGGAGGCCGTTGTTGTTTTCGTCCAGCCACAGCCGTCCGTAGAGCTTTCCGGGCTTTACGGCGCCAATCTCCTGATCCTTCCAGCTCTGGCCCATGGAGAGAGGCAGCGCAGCCTCCTGGGCATTGAGCCCGGACTCGATGGGCAGAGTGACCGTTCCCAGCCGGCTGACCGTCATCCCTTCGGGCAGGGTCAGGCTCAGGGTATACTGATCCGGCCGCAGCGCATCCATCCGGAAGGCGCCGTCCGCCCCGGTGGTCACGGTGATTTCCTCCAGTTCGCTCCGGGAAGGCGTCAGGATCAGGACCGCCCCAGCCAGCGCTTCCTCCCCCGCGTCCGGGATGCCGGACCCGTCATGATCAGCAAATACCGTACCGCTGATCGTGCCAAGGGTAAGTCCGCCGCAGACCGGCACGGTGATCTCATCCGCCGACCGCAGCTCGAACCAGTCGCCCCGTCCCTGCCGCGGATCCTCTTCCGTCTCCGGGGCCACGGTGTTCCCGCCGCTTACATTCCGGGCGAAAACCGCCTCCTCCGGCAGTTCATAGCGCAGGTAATAGCGCCCGGGCATGACTGCGTCAAAGAGGAAGCCGCTGTCCTCCCCGATCCGGGCAGAGAAAGCTTCTCCTTCCTCGCTCATGAGGCGGACCACCGTTTCCTTCAGGCCGTCCTCGCCCGCGTCCTGTTTACCGTTGTCGTTTCGGTCAGCAAAGACCACGCCCCTGACCTTCGCCGGACGGATCATGCCCGCGTCCATACCGGTTACATCCGTCCCCAGAGGCACCCGGAAGGGCTCGGTAAAGCCTTCGCCCCCGGTCCGGTTCAGCACCTTGTTGCCCTCCCCGGGCCTGGTAAAGGCGTACCCCGTTTCCGCCTGCATGCGCAGGATATAGGTTCCGGGGGTCAGGCGGGTAAAGCTGTAGGTTCCTTTTGCACCCGTCTGCTTTGTTTCCAGAGGCCGGCCGTTCTCATCCTGCAGGGTCACGCTGATGCCCTGGGCCACCTTTTCCCCGCCGCTCTGGGTGCCGGAAAAGTCGTTGTCCAGATAGACCGTGCCGCTGACGCTGCCGTAATAAATGGCGCCCACGTTGACTTCGCGGTTTTCCCCGTCAGCGAGCACGAAATCCTTCATAAAATTCTCCCGCCGGTTTTCCCGTGCCTCGAAGTGGTTCCCGGCAGCATCGCTGACAATCTTTGTAAAGTCGCTGCCGTCCTCCGGCAGCACCGCCCGGATCTTATAGGTATTGCCCCGCAGCCCGCTGAGCACATAGCGTCCGTCCTCCCCGGAATAGGCCACCGCGATTTCCTCTTCCTTGATCTGCTTGATCGCGGTCACCTTGACCCCCGGCATGGGCAATTCGCCCTCATCATACAGGCCGTTATAATTGGCATCCAGGAAGGCGATGCCGCTGATGGTGCCCGTCCAGGTAAATCCGATATTCTGGTTGATTTCGTTGAATCCGTCGTTCAGGTCCAGCGTTTTGGTAGCTTTGGTTTTTCCTTCCGCCGTAAAAACGGACCTGTTCTTCCCCCCGGTTTTGCTGTACCGGGTAAACATCATGCCCTCCGGCGTATAGCTGATAAAGTCATAGAACCCGGGCCGCAGACGATAAATGACAAAATCCCCGTTGGCATCGGAATATCCTTCGTACGTCAGGCCGTTTTTCTGTCCGGAAAGCTGAATATGGGCGCCGGCCAGCCTGGGTTCCCCGGCTTCCATGATGCCGTTGGCGTTTTCATCCAGCCAGCAGGTTCCGCTGACCATGACACCCTTGAGCAGCCCGATACCACGCTCCACCGTTTCCCCCGCCTTGACGGGAATCGGCGCGCTGTCCTGCACCGCCGCGGAGGAAAAATCCAGAATGGAGAAAATCAGCCCCGTCTCCTTGGATTTCCGGCTGAATGTCCATTTTTCGGGCAGCGTTACCCGCACCCGGTAATTTCCCGGCTGCAGACCGGGCAGGATGATTTCCCCCTCCTGGTCGGTGCTGCCTCCGGTCACGACCTGATCCTCCGCATTCACCAGATACACCGGAATCCCGGGGATCCCCACCTCATACGGACCGCAGGCGCCATTCGTATTGCCGTCGGAGAAGACCTTCAGATGAAAAGCGCCCGTATCCGCACTGGCATTCAGCAGCCCCACATCCGGAGCCGGGGTGATTTCCGCCGTGGGCACCGGCGTCATGTTCAGCTTCGGCGTGGCTGTGGGGGCTCCGGGCGTCCCTGTGGGCTCCACGTCAGACTGCCGGAGATCCGGCTCCGCGCTGTCCGCGGGCGTTTCCGCATCGGCCGTCTCGGAGAGTTCCGCCTGGGTCAGTTCTTCCGCGCCGGGCGCGGGGGTCGGCGTGCTTTCCGCAGATGCCTTTTCCCGCCAGCGCAGGAGCACCGGCACCGTTACGTTGCCGTCCGTCCAGTCTACAACAACCCGCGCCTCGCTCAGATCCCAGCCCGCGGAAAAGGTTTCCGGCATGGGTTCCAGCACAGCCTGCTGCTCCCGGCTCAGGGCCACCGTATTCACTCCGGCTTCAATAATTCCGGCTTCAAGCCCCCCCTGGGTCACCCGGAAGGAGCCTTCCAGCGGCACCTGCACCGTGGTTCCATCCTCCGCAGGCCGGATACCCCGCAGCCATACGCCCAGGGTCATCACCTCCGCAGACGCGCTTGCCATCGCGCTCAGCACCAGCGCCAGCGCCAGCAGTATCCACAGCCATCGGGTCCGTCCTTTCATGGCGCGAAACCCCTCCTTTGTTTTCAGTTCAGCTTCACGCTGTGGCGGAATTTATCATACACGTTGCTGACGTAGAAATCCGTATATCCCCGCGGATAGCTGACATGCAGGCTGTACAGCGTCTTGTCCACGCAGGCGACGATCATCCGCCCCGCGATCTCGGCGCCCGTCTCAGCGACAACCGCCTTATAATTGGCATAAACCCCCGTCGTGCCCAGGAAGGTACGCTCCGCCGTATTGGAGGGAGAGAAGCTCGTCAGCTGTCCGTCTCCGGACAGCGTATCCAGCATTCCCCGGACCTCCCGGGTCAGTTCGCTCTTGGTATACTGCTTGTTCACCGGCACCGCCCGCACCGTCAGGGTGGCGGCATAATCCATGGAAGGATCCGGGTTGGTAAGGGTATAGGTGTCCGAAATCGTGTCGTTCACCGTCCATCCGCTGGGGCCCTCGAAGGTCATATGCAGGCTGGAGGCCTCATAATTGACATAGCTGAAGGACAGGGTAGGCAGAGGGGTGGGGGTAGGCTTGTCGATGGGATCGATGATCACAGGGGTAGCCCCGGCATACTCACTCTGGATCACCGGCGCTGCCGTGGCGGTATCCTCCCGGACTTCCACCTCTTCCCATTCCCCGCCCTCTTCGGAAGAGGGATCATAGGTCCCGTCGTCATAATCCTGCGTTCCCACCACCGTGGAACCGAAAAGGTCCTGGGCCGGCTCTTCCGTCGCGGTCCCGCCGTCCCGCTGCGAGGGGGTCAGGGTATCGAATACCTCCCGCTGCTGGCAGCCGGACAGCGCCAGCGCGCACAGCGCCAGCATCAGGCATAAGGCTTGCTTTTTCCGCATCTTTCTTTCCTCCTCGCATAAACGCTTCTTGAATCTGACTCTCCCGCAATCCCCGGGCCGCGGACAGCCTGTCTCGCGGGGATTCGTCTCCTGTTTGTCCGCCGCCGCGGACGGCTCGTTATTCCGCGTCCTCCGCATATTTCGGATGGTATACCCGCCGTTCCAGGGAAAAGATTTTCTCGCTGAACGCCCCTTCCGGCGTCTTTTCCCACGCACTCTTCATGGTGTTCATCCGGGCATCCATCATATCGATCCAGTGCAGGGCTTCCGCCTCGGGAAACATGGGCGGCCGGGGGCTTCCGTATTCCGCTTCCCCGTGGTGGGACAGCAGCATATGCTCCAGCAGCACCAGGGGCTCCCCGGTGACGCCGGTCTTCTCCGCCGCCCGGTTCAGCAGCGTGATCCCCCGAACCAGATGACCCAGCAGCTGCCCGTCCCGGGTATAGTCCGTCACGTTGCCGTTCTCGTCGCTTTTCAGCTCCTCCAGCTTGCCCAGATCATGCAGGATCACCCCCGCCAGCAGCAAATCCCGGTTTAGCCAGGGATAGACCTCCAGCGTCGCCTTCGCCAGCCGCAGCATATCCGTGGTATGGTGCAGAAGCCCGCCCCGCTCCGCGTGATGCATGCGCTGAGCCGCCGGGAACCAGGAAAGCCGGTCCCCCGCCGTCTCCAGCATGGCCTCCGTCAGCTTGCGCAGGGCCGCGTTTTCAAAGCCCGTCACCGTCTCCCGGATCTCCCGCAGCATCTCCTCCGGGTCCCTCGGTGCCAGGGGCACCAGATCCTCCATGGGAATGATCTCCCCCACCCTGGGCGGCTGCCATTTCTCCACCCGCATCTGCAGCCGGCCGTTGTACTCCTGCACCAGGCCCCGGATCTGGATCGGTTTTCCCCTCTCCGGCAAGGACTGGTTCCCGTCCCAGTTCCAGATCTTGGCGTTGATTTCCCCCGACCGGTCCCCCAGGCTCATGTCCACATAGTCCCGGCCGTTCCGGTCCGTTTTTTTCTCTGCGCCCCGCACCAGCAGATAACCGTCAAACCGGTCATCTCTGGTCAGCTGGGCTACCTTTTGCTGCTCCATGCCCTTTGTTCCGCTCCTCCGCTTCGCCCCGCCCTTTCAGGCCCGGCAAAGCCTTTCCCTCAGAAGGGGGCGTTTCCTCCCCCCTGGCTGTATCCCGGCGTATCCTCCCGGGCCAGGTTCGCAAACGTCGTCGTTTCTCCCAGCCAGGCCAGCTTCACCGTCCTGAGCGGTCCGCTGCGCTGTTTGGCAATGATGACTTCCGCGATGTTCTTGTCCTCCGTATCCGGGTTGTAATACTCTTCCCGATGCAGAAACATGACCACGTCCGCGTCCTGCTCGATGGATCCGGAATCCCGCAGGTCGCTGAGCACCGGCCGCTTGTCGACCCGGTCCTTGTTGGCCCGGCTCAGCTGGGCGCAGGCGATAATCGGCACCTTCAGCTCCAGCGCAATGGCCTTCAGGCTGCGGCTGATTTCCGACACCTCCAGCTGCCTGCTCTCCACCCGGTTATCCCCCCGCATGAGGCCCAGATAGTCCACCAGGATCAGATCCAGCTTTCCCTTGTCCATCATCAGCCGCTGGCACCGGCTGCGCAGCATGGTGGGGGTCAGCGCCGCCGTATCGTCCAGATACAGGGGGGCCGCCGCCAGAGGCCCCATGGCCTTCGCCAGCGCGTTCCATTCCCTGTCTTCCAGCAGGCCCTTGCGGACCTTCTGCATATTCACCTTGGCCTCCCCGCAAAGCAGACGCATCACGATCTGCTCCCGGGGCATTTCCAGGGTAAACACGGCCACGGTCTTCCCCTTGGCCACGCTGGCATGGCTGGCGATGTTCATGGCGAAGGAAGTCTTGCCCATGGCGGGCCGGGCTCCGATAATGATCAGCTCGCCCGGGTGCAGTCCTGTCAGTGTGCTGTCCAGGTCCACGAATCCCGTGGGCACTCCCGAAACCTCCCCGTGCTGCCGGGCCAGCTTCTCGATCTCTCCAAAGGTGTTGAACATAACCTCCCGCACCGGCTTGAGGGTTTCCCCGTCCAGGCGGTTCATGGAGATATCGAAGATGGATTTCTGCGCCCCGTCCAGGATCTCCCGCACCGGAGACTGCTGGCCGTAGGCTTCTCTGGAGATTTCCTGGGCGGCGCTGATCAGCTGGCGCAGGGTGCTCTTTTCCCGCACGATCTCCATATGGGACTGGGTATTGGCCGTGGTGGGCACCGAACCCTGCAGCCGGGCCAGATAAGCAGGGCCGCCCACACCGTCCAGGGTTCCTCTGCGGCCCAGCTCCGCCACCACAGTGGTCAGATCGATCGGCTTATGGTTCCGGGCCAGGTCCGCCATGGCCCGATAGATCTCCTGATGCTCCGCCAGATAAAAGTCCTCCGGTTTCAGGCTCTCCACCGCCCGGAGCACTACGGTGGCATCCTGCAGCATAGCGCCCAGGACACTGATCTCCGCTTCCCGGCTGTTCGGGGGAACCATCCCCCGCAGCTCCTGCTCCCGCAACTCCGGCATCGAACCTTCTCCTTCGTAAACCTTACTTTTCCAGGGGCTTCACCCGCAGGGTCATGACGGTGGAAACGCCGGGATGCAGCCGGATGCTGATCTCCCGGTCCCCCACCTCCCGGATGGGCTCACCCAGGTCGATCTTGCGCCGATCCACAGCCACCCCGTGCTGCTTCTCCAGCGCCTCCGCCGCCTCCGCCGCGGTGACGCTGCCGTACAGCCGTCCCTGGGAGCCGCATTTGACCGCCAGCTCGATCACCTTTCCCTTCAGGCTGTCCGCCTTTTTTCTCGCCTCGGCCAGCTGCTCCGCCTCCCGGGCGTCCTGCGCGGCCCGCTTCTTGCCGATTTCCTTGATGGTTCCTTCCGTCGCCTCGGCGGCCAGCCGCTGGGGGAACAGAAAGTTCCGCGCATATCCGTCGCTGACGGTCACGATCTCATCCCGTTTCCCAATATTTTTTACGTCCTTAAGCAGAACCACTTTCATCGCTGTATCCCTCCTTGTCCTCCGGCCAAAGGCACCGCCTTTGGCGCACAGGCATTCAAACTATATATTATCCCAACATCCCTGAAAAATCAACCCCGGGAAAAAATCGTAATTCCCGAACGATTAAGGTAAGTTTTTGATAGTTGTTCGGCTTTTTGTGCTTGACAATGGACTTGATCCGGAATAGAATATCCGCATTGTTCGGGTTTGCCCTCCGGCGCCCGGGCAGGGACGCCACTTTTTAAATCAAACAGGAGGTTCATTCCCAGTGGAAAAGAAAGAGCAGCTGTACGAAGGAAAGGCCAAGAAAGTCTTCGCGACGGATCGGGAAGACGTGGTGCTGGTTTCCTATAAGGACGACGCCACCGCCTTTAACGGCGTCAAGCGGGGAACCATCGAGGGCAAAGGGGTCATCAACAACCGGATGAGCAACTTCCTGATGAAGGTGCTGGAGAAGGATGGGATCCCCACCCATTATATTGAGGAACTCAATGACCGGGAGACCCTGGTGAAGAAGGTCACCATCGTGCCCCTGGAAGTGATCGTCCGCAATGTGGCCGCCGGCAGCCTGTCCAAGCGGCTGGGCGTCCCTGAGGGGACCCCCCTGCGGGAGCCGGTTCTGGAGTACTGCTATAAGGACGATGCTCTGGGCGATCCCATGGTGAACGAATACCATATCGCCGCCATGGGCTGGGCGGATGATGAAACCATGGAAAAAATCGCCTATTACGCCCTGCGGATCAATGATCTCCTTCTGGCCTACTTCAAGGGCATCGGCATCGACCTCATCGACTTCAAGCTGGAATTCGGCCATACCGCCGACGGCACCCTGGTGCTGGCGGACGAAATCAGCCCCGATACCTGCCGTTTCTGGGACAGCAAGACCCATGAAAAGCTGGATAAGGACCGGTTCCGCCGGGATCTGGGCGGCGTGGAGGAAGCCTATCAGGAAATGCGCCGCCGTCTGGGATTCTGATCCGCTCTCGACGGCCGGACGTTTTCTTCCTTCCCCATACAGGCGGTTTTGATTCCGTCGGGAAAAGCGCCGTGCCGGATTCCCTGCGGGCGCCGGCAAATACCGATAAAAGCAGGCACTGCCATGTGCCTGCTTTTCCTTTTCCATTTTTCCCGCCTGGTCCCATGGATTTTGCACAGCGTTCCCTTCCGGCCGCTGTTAAAAAGCCGGATTCGTTACTGATTCAGTGTGGCCCGGAACATATACATCCACAGGGTACTCCGATACTGGTCATAGACCCCCCTGCAGCGGTACAGGTCCTTCATTCCCCGATAGACCCGGATCTTCGTTTTCAGGTTCCGGACGGGATGTTTCACGCTGTCCCAGCTCTGGGCAAAGGTCATGGAATCCGGATGCCGGATATAGCGGTAGACCACGTCCGTGGAGAAGCTGATCCGCTCCGCCACCTTTAAATAGCCGCATACGAACAGGAAATCCTCCCCGAAGCCCAGCCCGCTTTCAAAGCGGGCGCCGCAGCGGAGAATCAGATCCCGCCGGAACAGCTTGTTCCACAGCACGCCGCAGAAAAAGCTGTTGGCCCTGGGGTTAAGAAACTTCAGATATTCCTCCCAGGACACCGTGTCATCCCTCTTGGCCAGATTGAAGGGATGGCAGAAATCCCCCACCTGATGCTCATAGCCGGCGATGACCATGTCGCTTTTTTCCCGCTGGACTTTCCCCAGCAGCTTTTCGATGGAATCGGGCGGCAGCCAGTCGTCGGCGTCCACGAAGCGGATCCACTCCCCGGAGGCCATGTCCAGCCCCCGGTTCCGCGCGGAAGAAACCCCGGCGTTCTCCTGATGCGCCACCCGGATCCGGGCGTCCTTTGCCGCCCATTCGTCCGCCACCCGCCCGGTCCCGTCCGGGCTTCCGTCATCAATGATCAGAATTTCCAGGTTTTCCCAGGTCTGGGCGCATACGCTTTCCACGCATTTCCCCAGCCGTTTTTCTACACGATAGGCCGGTATAATCACCGTCACCATCGGTTCCTTCAA
>CADBTC010000192.1 GCA_902797445.1 uncultured Eubacteriales bacterium
GGCAGGTCCAGCGCATGGCAGGCCTCCAGCAGGGCCTCCCGCGGATTCTCCCGGCTGCATGCGACCGTCGCCTGCCGCTCGATCCGGTGATTTTTAATGATCTTGACCCACAGTCCGGATGCCATCCGCATTCCTCCTCGCCCGTTTCATTTTATTATCTCATGATTGCGTCTTCGGCGCAAGCCCGTTTTTAACGGCCTCTGCCGTCTGGCGGGTCATGCCCTTCACGGCCGCGATATCGTCTATGCCCGCTTCCCGGATGGCCTTCAGGCTTCCGAACTGTTTGAGCAGCGCCTTGCGCCTGGCCGGGCCGATGCCGGGAATATCCTCCAGCTGGCTGTGGGTAAACGCCTTGGCCCGCAGCACCCGATGATGGATGATGCCGAAGCGATGGGCTTCATTCCGCACCCGCTGCACCAGCTGCAATTCCGGCGTGTGGTGATCCAGCCGAATGGGCTCCTCCGCCCCGGGCAGCCAGATCTCCTCCTCCTTCTCCGCGAGGCCGAACATCGTCGGGGGCGTGAGCTGCAGTTCCTGAAAAGCTTCCAGGGCAAAGCGCACCTGCTGCGGGCCGCCGTCAATGAGGATCAGATCCGGCAGGTCGCTGAATTTTCCGTCCGGAATGCCCTCTTCCCGCTCCCGGATAGCGTGGGCATACCGTCGGCCCAGCACTTCCTTCATGGAAGCGAAGTCGTTGGCTCCCTCCACCGTCTTGATTCGAAAGCGCCGGTATTCCTTCTTCGCGGGAACCCCGTCGATGAAGACCACCATGGAAGCCACGCTCTGCTGCCCCTGGGTGTTGGAAATATCGTACCCCTCGATCCTTCGGGGATATTTTTCCATTCCCAGAATCTGGCCGATCTTCTCCGCCGCTCCGACCGTCCGTTCCTCCTGGATCGTCCGCCGGGCATTTCTTTTTTTCAGGGCATCCTCCGCGTTTTTGACCGCCAGCAGCACCAGTTCGTGCTTTTCCCCTCTCCGGGGAACCCGCAGACTCACCGAGCCGCCCTTTCTGGCCCGCAGCCAGCTTTCCATCTGCTCCGCCGTTCCCTCGGGCAGCGTCTGACAAAGGATGTCCCGGGGAATCATGGCCGCTTCTTCATAATACTGGGTCATGAATCCGGCGATGACCTCGCCCGGATCCTCGCCTCCCTCCCGGGCCAGCAGAAAGTGATCCCCCCCGATCATCCGGCCGCCCCGGACATACAGCACCTGGATCATCGCGTCCAGGCCGTCCTGGCTGATGGCGATCAGATCCTGCTCGCCCCCGTCCGTCCGCAGGGCGATCTGCCGCTCCATGAGGCCTTCCACATCTTTGATTTTATCCCGGATCTGCGCAGCCCGCTCATAACGCAGGGCGGCCGCCGCCGCCCCCATTTCCGCTTTCAGCTGGTCCACCACCGGCTTATAATCCCCCTCCAGAAAGTGGACGACCCCGGTCATCATCTCCTGATATTCCGTTTCTGTGCATTTCCCCGCGCAGGGCGCCATGCATTTATGGATATCGTAATTGACACAGGGGCGCTTCGGACTTTTGGGCGGCAGGGCCTGCCGGCAGGTGCGCAGCGGAAAAACGCCCCGCACAGCTTCAATGACCTGCTTGACCGCGCTGGCGCCGATATAGGGGCCAAAGTATCTGGCCCCGTCCTTCTCCTGACGCCGGGTCACCTCCAGACGGGGAAAGGGCTCCTTCAGATTGACCTTCAGATAGGGATAGTGCTTGTCATCCTTCAGCAGAATGTTATAGTACGGCTTATGCCGCTTGATTAAATTGCATTCCAGGATCAGCGCTTCCAGATTCGTCTCGCACAGCAAAATTTCGAAATCGTCGATATGGCTGATCATGGCCGCCACTTTCGGCGTATGCGCGGTATCCCGGAAATAGCTGCGAACCCGGTTTTTCAGGTTCACCGCCTTGCCTACATAGATGATGGTCCCCTCCGCGTCCTTCATCAGGTAGCATCCCGGCGAATCCGGCAGCATCCGGATCTTCTCCTCCAGCTTTTCTCCCCAGTCGATCAATGCCCGCTCTCCTTTATCGTTCCCCGGGGCGCCGTCTTCCGCCCCTTCTTCCCTTTGTCTCCGGGCGGCCGTCTCCTCCGCTGTTTTGTTCTATGGATTGATCTTTGCTATCCGCGTGTCAGGCCATGGATGGTGCCTTACTCCAGTGCGCTGATTTCCACCTGCAGGTCATTCAGGCTGTTCTGCAGGTTGGTCTGATATTCCCCGGTATCCATCCCCGTAGTTAAAAAAGCCAGATAATTATCGATGGACGACTGGATGGATGTCATTCGTTCCTCCGGCAGCAGTCTTCCGCCGGATCCCTCCTGCCCGATGCTGATTTCGTTGATGATCCCGATGGCGTATATATTGCTCCGGATCTGAGCCAGAATGGCCGCGGAGTTGGCCCCCGCGTTCCGGCTCAGGGACGTGGCCAGCCGCACCGACGTCGCGATTTCGTTCTGCATGCGCTGAATATACAGTGCCCTCGCCGCCCCGCGGCTGCGAACCGCCGGCACCGCCACCCAGGTCACCGCGGCCAGCGCCGCCACGAGCAGAAGAATCAGAATATTTTTGATCCGGTTCCGCCGCACCTGTCCCATGGACACGGAAGGCTGATTAACCTGCGAATATCTGCGATACATCCCGCTCCCTCCTCTTGCGTGCTCAGTATAGCACAGGCCGTGCAAAAACGCAAAAA
>CADBTC010000193.1 GCA_902797445.1 uncultured Eubacteriales bacterium
AGCTGGGAGAAAAATGCCACGTCAGCGGTGCGGAAATCTCCAGGGTCGAATCTGGCAAGCGCCGCGCACCCTCTCCCAAAATGCTGAGAGCCATTTCCAGGGCCCTGGTCATCGACTATGCGAAGCTGATGCAGCTGGCCGGCTATATTGAGGAAGTGCATGAGGAAGAAAAGACCTTTGAGCAGGTCTTCCGAAATCAGGACGGCGAAATCGTGGACGTCATCCGCGGCGTAAAGGAAATGTTTAAGAAGGATGCTGCCTGGGCCAATGTCGCTTATCGAGTCTCAAATGAACTCAGTGACTCCGATCGCGAGATCCTGACCGGTCTGGCCATGACCTATCTGGAAAGGAGACGAAAGGAAATCCGGAACGAAAATGAGCAATAACAGCATAGCCGGATCCTTTGATCCCCGATATTACACGCTGGACAGGCTGAACGAAGTAAGCCTGTCCAACGTTCGTATAAAGCTGAAACAGTTTCTGAAAGATTATGATGTGACGGACTATCCGGTAGACTGCTACCGGCTTGTCCGGACCATTCAGGACGCCGGACTGATCCACCTGGAAGTGAAGGAAGAAGCAAGAATGTCGGCCGCATTCAATGCTGTCGCGTCCTATCTCCCGGAGGTGGACAGTTTTCTGATCGTGATGAAGCCCGTCCCGAAGGACTGGAAAACCCGCTCTTCCTGGCGGCGCTACAATTTTTCGCTGGCCCATGAGCTCGGGCATATATTCTGCGGTCATCTGGATGTTCCGAAAAATATGAAGCGGCCGGAGAAACGGCAAATGGAGGATCTGGAAGCCGATGAATTTGCCGCACGGCTTCTGATGCCGGAGCGCCTCATTCTGAAAAGTCAGTTTTCCTCTTATCAGGAGCTTTCAAAGGAGTTTCTGGTCTCTGATCAGGCCTGCTTTAAGCGGTTAAACAATCTGAAAAGGCTTGATTTGTGCCGGATGCCTGCCCGCAAAGCCTGCCCGCAGTGCGGAAACAACCAGATTTCTCCTGCTGCGGATTACTGCGAAATATGCGGGAAGTATATCCCCCTGGGAGGTCAGCAGGGCGTTCAGGTCGTCGAATATACAAAGCCATTGGCCAATCCGCGCAACCGCGTCCTTTTCTGCCCGGTTTGCGGAAATGAGGATCATGCGGAAGACGCCCTGTACTGCAAGATCTGCGGGATACCGGTTTATAACTTCTGCAGTAATGAATATGCCGTCCAGACCTGCAATCACATCAATTCCCCCAACGCCCGCTTCTGTGAATTATGCGGAAGCAGAACGGTGTATCATCTTCGCAGATTGCTTCCGGATTGGAAAAAAGAAAAAGAAAATTATATCCGCGCTGTTACACAGACCTGATCCCGCTTTCGATTGAAAACGGAAATCGGATAAGGAGGCAAGCCGATGATATACGCAGATGATTTCCCGATGGATCCGAAGCGCCGGGTAAAGGTGTGCCCGTATTGCGGAAACACGAATTTCCCAAATCAGACGCCTGACTGCCCCGCCTGCGGTCATTCCCGCCGGAATCTTTGCCTTGGGAAAAGCGGCTCCCTCCACGAAAATGACGGCAATGCCAGATACTGCGCAGTATGCGGGAATAAGACGCGGTTTTTCGCGGATGGGCTTCTGAAAGCCTGGGATACCGGCGATGCATCGTCCTCCGTCAGCGCGAAGGAGGAATTGCCTTTCTGACAGGCCGGCGCATAGAGAAAAAACAGGCGGTTCACAGGAGCCGGCCTGCTTTTTGTATTATCCTTCATACTCGGGAGATTCAACAAACCATTCACCCGGTTCTTCGTATCCGATAAAGCGCTGCTGTCCATTCAGCCAGCAGGAAAAGCGCGTTCCTACGCCGCCAGTCGCAAAATGGGCATGCTCCTGTGCGCTGTCAATCTGATCGATCCGGAATTTTCTTCCGTCGGACCAGATGACGTACTGCGGAAACTCAATGCCGGAATCAAAATGCCGACCGATCACATTGATCTTACAGCGTTTAAAGCCGGAAGCCTTCCGTTGATCGTACAGGAAGCGAGGCATCAGCTGAAGCGTTTTTTCACTGAGCTCCAGACCGAGATACTCGCTCAAATCCACCGGCCTTTGCGACCGGTATTCATCGCCGAGCCTGATCAGCCTGAAAAACTGGAGCGGATCGAAGCCATAGTAGAAGGACATGGCCGCCAGGATGCCGTCCAGCCTTTCTTTATCCGGAACCGCCCAGCCCATTTCAAGGCGGATCAGCTCTTCCTTGGTCATCTCTAATAAGGCAGAAGCCAGGCAAAG
>CADBTC010000194.1 GCA_902797445.1 uncultured Eubacteriales bacterium
CAGCAGATGGCGCTGAATTTCGGCTCCATCGGCATCATGTTCACCGCCTTCCTGCCCATGTTCATCGGCGGATGGATCGGCCGATCCATCAACAAGCGGATTGGCATCATGCTGGGGGCTGTTTCCATGGCACTGATTTCTCTGGCTTACGCCCGTTTCGATACGGCTTCCTCCGTTCAGAGCATCGTGTCGGCTCTGCTGCTGGTGCTGTTCCTGATCTATCTGAACAATGAATTCGCCATTCTGTCCAGATTCCGCAAAAAGCAGGACGCCGGTGTCTGATATGTGTTTCGATTGAAATGACAATCTGAAGGCGAATGCCGCATCCCGCGGCTGATCTTCCCCTGATCTCCCGCGAAAAAGAATATTGCCAGATTGAGGGTTTAGTATGTTTGAAGAAAAGAAAGCGGAATGGCTGCGCATCGCCGAAAGCCTGAAGCCGGCCCTTCACCGGGAAACCGTCCGGCCCGTTTCCGGGATGCCGGATCACGCGCTCACGGAAAATGAAAGCATCGTTCTGGACTTCGGCACCCATTTCGTAGGGCATTTCACGCTGAAGCTGTCCGCTCAGGGCAGCCATCCGGACGCGCCGGCCTGGCTGGCGGTCAAATTCTGCGAAAACGCCCGGGAGCTGAACGAGACGCTGGATGGCTATACCGGCTGGATCAGCAAAGGCTGGGTGCAGCAGGAGCAGGCCCATATCGACGTGCTGCCTGCCGCTGTCTCCTTCCCGCGCCGCTATGCCTTCCGCTTTGTGAAAATCGATGTGCTGGCGCTGTCCTCCAAATATCGGCTGGTCATCGAGGAGGCGTCCGCCCAGGCCGTTACCGCCGCGGACGACCGCGTGCCCGCCCCGCTGACCGGGGATCAAAGGGATATCGCCATTGACCGGGTGGCCCTGCGGACGCTGCGGAACTGCATGCAGGATTTCTTCGAGGACGGCCCCAAGCGGGACCGCCGGCTGTGGCTGGGCGATCTTCGGCTGCAGGCGCTGACCAACAGCGTGACCTACCGCCACTTTGATCTGGTAAAGCGCTGCCTGTATCTGTTTGCCGCAACCGCTGACCGGGACGGCCGGATCGCCGCGTGCCTGTTCACGGAGCCCGCGGTGGAAGCGGACGACACCTATATGTTCGATTATTCCCTGTTTTTCATTCAAACGCTTTCGCAGTATGTACAGGCCTCCGGAGACCGGGCCACAGGAAGTGATCTGCTGCCTTTGGCTCTGCGCCAGCTGGCGCTGGCAGAGGCGCAGTTTGATCCCGAAGCGCAGCTGATCCGGGACAGCGGCCGGCTGGGCTGGTGCTTTGTGGACTGGGCACTGCCGCTGAATAAGCAGTTCTGCGCCCAGGCGATCTGGATTGCCTGCGCCCAGGCCGCATATGAGATGCAGGCTGATCCCGCGCTGAAGGAAAAAATCCGCCTCCGCAGGGAGGCCGCCAGGAAGCACTGGTATGATCCGGCCCGGCGCCTGTTTGTCAGCGGCGCGCAGCGGCAGGTTTCCTGGGCTTCCCAGGTATGGGCGGTATTGTCAGGCATCGCGGAAGGCGCGGACGCCGCCGCCTGTCTGGACGCCGCGGCTGCCTGTCCCGAAGCCATCCCCATGGTAACGCCCTATATGATGCACCACTATGTGGAAGCCCTGTGCCGCGTAGGCCGCAAAGCACAGGCCCGCCAGGTGATCCGGACCTACTGGGGCGGCATGGTGGATCAGGGCGCGGATACCTTCTGGGAGCTGTATAATCCCGACAACCCGGATGAATCGCCCTACGGCTCTCCCGTGGTCAACAGCTTCTGCCACGCCTGGAGCTGCACCCCCGCCTGGTTCCTCAGAAGCGGCATGCTGGAGGAAAACGCGTAAAAACGAAGGGCTTGCCATCCCCTGAAACGTTCCTGTCGGCATGCCTTTTGAAAATAGAAAGAATTCCTTTGTGCTCCTGCCAGCTTGACAGGAGTTTTTTCGTCTGCGGCGAACAACCATTCATTCAACTGATATGCGAGCCGACTGACGCAGCAGTCTCTGGGATTCTGTTCCATGATCTGATATGATGGGTTCACAAAAGAAAGGGGGACTCCGTTATGGAAATGGGAAAAGAAATCCGCCGCCTGCGGGAAGACCGGGGCATCACGCAGGAAGCGCTCGCTGAAGCCCTGAACGTGACCGCTCAGTCCGTCAGCAAATGGGAACGCGGCACCAGTATGCCGGATGTGCAGATGCTGCCGCAGATTGCCGTTTACTTCGGCGTCACCATCGACCAGCTGTTTGCCATGGGGCCTGAACAGCAGATGGAACGCATTGAAAACCGCATCTACAGCCAGGGCCTGCTGGAAGCGTCTGAAGTCCGGCAGCTGGAGCAGCAGCTCGCCGCTTATTCCGGGCAGCCGAATCTCGCCGGGCAGGCAGACACGCTGCTGACAAAGCTTTATAATCATCAGGCAGAGCAGTATCTTCTGCTGGCCGTCAAAGCCGGCAAAGAGGCCGTCGAAAAAACGGGCGGCGACCCGGACGCGATCAGCGAGCTGGCAAACGCCTGGGGAAGCTGTATTTCCGATTGGAATGTCCGGAATCATCACGCTCTGATCGAATGGTTCAGCGATTACTGCCGGCGCCATCCCGAAAACCGGGCCGCCCTGATGTGGCTGCTGGATAATCTGATTGACGACCGGCGCCTCGCGGAAGCGCGGCAGTGGATGGAGAAGCTGGCCCGCATGGACCATACCTTCCGTGTTCCCATGTACCGCTACCTGATCGCGCAGGCCGCGGGCGAAAAGGAAGAAACCGCGGCCCGTCTGCATGAGCTGGAATCCATGGAAGGTCAGGAATGGTGCTGGGCGGTCACCCTGGCGGACATCTATACCCTGCGCCAGGATTATGAGAAGGCGATTGCCTGGTACCGAAAAGGCCAGGATCTTCAGCCCTCCCCCAAATATACCGACAGCGCGACCAGCATCGCGCATATTTACGAGATCCTTGGCGATGCCCCAAAGGCGATCGAAGCCTATCGGGAGAAGCTGCGGCTGCTGCGGGAAGAATGGGGCATTGTAAGCGGAGAAGAATGCGATGAGGTAGAGCGCGCCATCCGCAGCCTGCGGTAAAGGCCGGAGCGGTCAGCCGACCGGGGATGATCCCGGCCGGCTGATTTCCGTTTCTGTCCTTTTTTTCATCAGCGCCGCGCCTGCGTTCCAGCCTTTGCCGGCCTGCGCGCCAGAGGCTTCCCCGCCGCTGCGTAAATCCGTTTGACAGCGATCGCGCTCCGGATTACAATGAAGAACGTTTGCAAGGGATGTCAGCCAGGAGGCGCATATGCCGGGAAACAGGGCCCGCTGGCCGTGTAAAGGCGCAGCCTCCCCTTCTGATTAAAAAGGAGACCGCTGGATTGAGTATGAATGCATTCGTTTTTCGAACGATTCGGCCGGAGGAAACCGAGCAGGCCATCCGCATTGAGGCGGTCTGCTTCCCGCCGAACGAAGCCTGCAGGCGCGAGCATATGATTCCCCGCGTGGACGCGGCCGCGGATTTCTTCTGGGTGGCCGAGGATCAGGAAACCGGAAAAATCGCGGGATTCATCAACGGGATCGCCACCAATGAGGCCGCCTTCCGCGATGCATTCTTTACCGATGCGTCCATTCACGATCCGGCGGGGCGGAATCTGATGATTCTCGGGCTGGATGTTCTGCCGGAATACAGGGGACAGGGCCTGGCCCGGGAGCTGGTTCGCCGCTATCGAAGCCGGTTTCTGACAAAAAGACTGGTACTCACCTGCCTGGAAAACCTGGTGCCCATGTATGAAAAATTCGGCTTCCGGGATCTGGGCCAGTCCGCTTCCGTCTGGGGCGGGGAGCGCTGGCATGAAATGGATCTGGACACGCCGCGGATGATTGAAGACGCCACGGCCTATATCCGGCAGCTGTTTGAAGGAAACGCGGACGGCCACGGGCTGGATCATTCCATGCGCGTATACCGGACCGCCATGCTGATCGCCGAAACGGAGCCGGAGGCGGACAGATTCCTGGTGACCATGACCGCCCTGCTGCACGACGCGGACGACCACAAGCTGTTCCGGACGGAACACAATGCGAACACCCGCCGTTTTCTCTCCGGGCAGGGCGTTGATCCGGAGACCGCGGACCGCATCTGTTCCGCCATCAATTCGGTTTCCTTCAGCAAAAACAGGGACAAAAAGCCCGACACCCTCGAGGGCTGGATCGTCCAGGACGCGGACCGCCTGGACGCCATCGGCGCCATCGGGATCGCGCGGACCTTTGCCTTTGGCGGAAAGCATGGCCGCCCGCTGGAATCCTCCATTGCGCATTTTCATGAGAAGCTGCTGCTGCTCAGGGACCTGATGAACACGGATCAAGCCAAAGAAATGGCCCAGACCCGCCACGCTTTCATGGAAGCGTTCCTGACGGAATGGGCGCTGGAGGATGCTCGTCCATAAGCCCCACGGGATGATAAAACCGGCTCTGGATCGGCAGCGATCCTTTTGCGAAAGCGAAAAGGGATACAAACAAAAAGGCCCGACCCGATTTTTCATATACAATAAGAAAAGGAGATTTAACCGACGATGACCCTGAATCAAGCCATTGAAACCCTGAACCGGGTGGAAAAAGCCGTTTATGCCCTGAACCATGCCATGGATATCATGAACACCGACGGAGAGACCGTCGCGCCCAAGGACTCCTGGAGGGTCAGGGGAGAGGCCATGGCCTATCTGAGCGGGCTGGCCTATCAGGAGCTGCAGGCCCCGGAAACGGAGGAAGCCCTGAAGACCATCCTGCAGCATCGTGGTGAAACCGATGAGACGACCTTCCGCCGGGCGGAAGTCCTGCAGGAAGATTATGAGGACATGCACGTCCTGCCCATGGACGAATACGTAGCATACAACCAGCTGGTCAGCGACGCGGGGGCCGTCTGGCGGGAGGCCAAGGAGAACAATGATTACGCCTCCTTCGCTCCCCTGCTGGAAAAGCTGATCGCCGCCCGGCGCCGCTATGCCGCCCTGAAGGCTCCGGAAAAGCCCGCCTACGACGTGCTGCTGGACCAGTATGAAAAAGGCGCCTGCATGGAAACCCTGGATCCCTTCTTCGCGGCCGTCCGGCAGGATCTGGCCCCGGTCATCGCCGATGTAGCGGCCCATCCGAAGGAAACCCCGGCCTTCCTGACCCGGGAGTTCTCCGTGGATGCCCAGCGGCATTTTTCCGAAAAGCTGATGGCGCTGGAGGGGCTGAATCCCCGCCGCTGCACCCTGGGCGAGACGGAGCATCCCTTTACCTCCGGGCCCAACAAATGGGACGTCCGCATCACGACCAACTACCGGAGCGACGTGCTGGGCAGCCTGTACAGCGTCGTTCACGAGGGCGGGCATGCCCTGTATGAAATGGGCGTCGCCGACGAGCTGCAGTGCACCTGCCTGGGGGGCGGCGCCACCATGGGCATCCACGAAAGCCAGAGCCGCTTCTACGAAAACCTGATCGGGCGCAGCCGCGCCTTCTGCGTGCCGCTGCTGAAGATCATGAAGGAATCCTTCCCGGAGCAGATGGCCGGCGTGACCGAGGACGCGCTGTATGAAGCGATCAACCTGTCCCAGCCGTCCCTGATCCGCACGGAGGCGGACGAGCTGACCTACTCCCTTCACGTCATGATCCGCTATGAGCTGGAAAAGGCCATGATCGCCGGCGATCTGACCGTAGCGGAGCTGCCCGCCGCCTGGAACGACATGTATCAGAAGTATCTGGGCGTCACCGTGCCGGACGACCGGCGCGGCGTGCTGCAGGACAGCCACTGGTCCTTCGGCGGCATGGGATACTTCCCCAGCTACGCCCTGGGCAGCGCCTACGGCGTCCAGATGCTGCACAGAATGGAAAAGGAAATCGACGTATGGGGCAGCGTGGAAAAGGGCGACCTTTCTCCCCTCACCGCCTGGCTGGGAGAGCATATCCACCGCTTCGGCAAGCTGAAAAAGCCGCAGGAGCTGCTTTCCGCGGCCATGGGCGGCCCCCTGGATCCCTCCGTTTACACCTCCTATCTGAAGGAGAAATTCACGAAACTCTATCATCTATAAAAGAAAAACCGGAAGCCTTTATGTTTCAAGGCTTCCGGGAAGTGGGATTAGCAGGACTCGGATGATGGCGTCGATGCCATGGGCGTAATGCTCGGAGCGCTCCACCGTGCGGAAGCCGACGTTTTGCTCCTTCTTGAGCTGCTCCCGGACGCGGCCGGGACCGTTGGCTTCAGGATGACGCCTACCGAAGGTGCCGTCCGGCTGGCGGGTCTGAGTTGCGCCGTGGATATGCTTCCGGGATTCGTAGAGCTTGCCGAGGAGGTAGGTTTTCTGGGCATCCGTCAGGTTGCGGCGGCCAAGCTGGTTTTTGTACATCCAGTCGAAGGCGGCCCATTTATCATTGAAAGACATTTCACGGACGTGCCAGCGGATTTCCGGATGGGACTGGATGATTTTATAGCGGTTATGGCCATCTATGATAGTGTTATGCCAGACGGTGATGGGCTCGAAAACCTCGCCCGCGCTGAGGATGTTTTCCTCCAGCTAGCTGAACTCCGCTTCGGAAAGCGGGGGGATTTTGGACTGGAATTCCGGGTCTGTCTTCAAGATTATTCTGGCTCCCTTTTCCATGACGATCATGCTCCTTTCATGCTGCGTCCTTTCCTTCCGGCTGAGCGCGGTCAGGAGACGGGTTTCCGGGACTGGGCCAGAAGGTCGGAGGTGAGCGCGGCCAGGGCCAGGCGGTCCTCCTGACCCCAGTCGGGCCAGAAAGCCTTGATATTGAGGACCGTGGTCACGTAGGCTTCCCGGGCCTCGATGTCAGCGGAATACAGGCCCAGGAGAAAAACCAGCGAGCAGCCGAGATTCTCGCACATTTCCACCAGGACGGGGATGCTGGGCAGCACCCGCTTGTGGAGCATGCGGTAAATCGTATTTTTGCAGATGCCGGTATTGGCGGCAAAGGCCCGGACAGTCGGATACTGGGAGAGAATCATGCTGCGAAGGCGTTTGCAGACAGCGTTCATGTCAATATTGCAGGGTACAGGATGCGTCAAGGACTAACCCCCTTTCAAATGCGAATCGGAACGAAAAAACGGAACACCCCCTATTTTCCTATACCCTATACCCTTATTATTTATATTACCTATACTACGTTCTTTCTATAACCTTATAGTTAAAAAAAAGATATATATATAAGGGGTTGAGGGCAAAAACAGAGGCAGAACCGACGCGGAACAGACGAACGACAAGGCCTGAAAACCGCTCAAAATAAGGCAAATACAAGGAAAAAGTATCCCTTAAAACGGGAAATACGGCAGGTCTTTGACATAGTAGCGCTGCTTTCCCCAGCGGGTCATGGTCGTGGCCTCCGCTCTTTTCCAGCCGCCCAGGGAGAGCAGGATCTGGGAAATCTCGATGGAATCCTTGCGCTGCGGCTTGGAGACAGTCTACCCTGTGCGGCCGCAGATGACGCCGCAGCAGGAAATTCTTTTTGATGCTACCGGCGATATGTCGGAAAAAGAAATGGAAAAAGTGCTCGAGATGGTGGAATGGATTAAAACGTTCAGGAAATGAGAAACTTGAGCTGCTCCCGGACGCGGCCGGGGCCGTTGGCGTCAGGATGAAGCCTACGGATCAAAACAACGCACGCCCATTTTATGCCCGCTGCTTGCAATTCCATCGGAAGGAGCGTAAAATGGGCGCGTTCATTTTTTCGACGAAAGGACGCATGCAAGCCATGAACCAGCGTGACCTGGCGGAGATCAAGCGCCGCCTGAACCCCGATAAACGGAATCCTTCCCTGATCTGCGGATGCTATGTGGATTATCTCGGGAACCTGATAACCACCTTCCAACTTCCCGTCGCCACCCTCTATGAGCAGGAAAACGAGAAGTATATGTCCCTTTTCAAAAAGGTCCTGTCCGGCCAGATCGGTCAGAACCTGATGCCCATCGGATATCCGGCGGAAAACGACGACCTGCTGCTTCGGGTGCGGGATTCCGGAATGAACGATGAGGACGCCCTGCAGAACCTCTATACCCATCTGATCGCCGGCATCCGGGCAGAGCATCCGGATATGCAGTCCGTGGAGGACGCCCAGACGGCGGATAACTGGCTGATCCTGCTGATGCACGATGATATGGACGTACGCAAGCGGGACAATAACGGGGAAATCGACGCGGATAACTCCGACCGGGCCTTCCGCTATATGCTCTGCGCGATCTGTCCGGTCAAGCCGGATAAGCCCGCCCTGAAATACGATCCCGTCAGTGCCGTGTTCCAGGGGCGCGCCGCCGAGTGGCTGGCTTCTGCCCCCGTGATGGGCTTCCTGTTCCCGCTCTATGAGGGCGGCGCGGCGGATATCAACACGGTGCTTTTCTACACGAAGGACAGCAACGACGCCCATGACGCCTTCCTGAAGGCGGCCCTCGACGTGGAAGCGGTCATGCCCGCCGCGGAGCAGACGGATACCTTCCAGGCCCTGCTGGCCCAGTCTCTGGGAACCGAATGCTCCCTGGATATCGTGCAGGAAATGCATTCGGTCGTTTCCGAAATGATCGAGGAGCAGAAGAAGGATCAGTTCGCGGAGCCGGTCATGCTTTCCAAGCAGGATGTGGCCCGGGTGCTGTCCGACGGAGGCGTATCGGCGGAACGGGTCGAAGCCTTCGAGGATGGCTTTGACGCGGCCTTCGGCGCCGGCGCCGTCCTGCCCGCCGTCAACATCGTCGCGCCGAAGCAGTTCAAGGTGGACCTGCCCAGCGTATCCATCAAGGTGGATCCCCAGCAGGCGGATCTGCTGGAAACGCGGGTCATTGACGGGCGCGGATATCTGCTGATCCCCATCGAGGGGGATATTTCCGTCAACGGACAGCCCGTCTTCCTGAAGGGAGAATAATTCCGGCAGGAAACAGCCTGTTTACAGAAGGAACGGTCATGCAGGAACATTTTTCTCCTGCATGACCGTTTTTCTTTTTATGGATTTCCCATTGGAACCGCCCTCAGGCGGGATTGTATTTCTCGATGGTTTTCCGTGCGGCGCCTTTTTCCGCGATCATCTCCCGCAGCATCTCCTCAATTTTCTTTCCGAGCCCCGCGGCGTACAGGTCCGTCCGGAAGAGGGCGGGATTGGAAAGATAGGGCCGCAGCTGGTCCTTCAGGGAGTCCGGCTCGCCCAGGCGAACCGAGGACAGCGCCGCGTGGATTTCCTCCGCCAGGGGATCCGGCGCCAGCTCGTACGCGTTTCCCGCGTCGTCCACCCCCATCATATACCGGAAGAACCCCGCGATGCCCAGCGGGATTGCCGTCAGGCCCGCCGCGCTTCCCTCCCGGCTGACCCAGGCGCGGATCGTTTCCCCGAACCGGACGCCCAGCCCCTGGGACGCGTCCGTGGCCAGACGCAGGTTCGTATCCCCCAGATACAGATTGGTAAACCGCTCAAAGACCTCGTCCGCGAAGGCCCGGGGAGACAGAATCCCCGGATCCTCCACCACGGGCATGCCCTCGTCCTCGATCACATGGCGCACCATGCGGTACGCCGCCGGAATATCCCGCAGCATATCCGCGAAGCGCTCCTGCCCCAGCACCACGCCCAGCGGCCCCACCGCCGTGTGGGCGGGATTCAGCAGGGCGGTCACCTTCATCCGCTCGCATTTGCATACGGTTTCGAAATTCCCCAGATAGACGCCGAAGCCCTTTTCCAGCGGAGGCCGCCCGTTGGGGAAGCGGTCCTCGATGACCAGGTACTGGGGCTTTTCCGCGTTGGCGAAGGGCGCGATATAGGTGCGCTTCCCGGTAATGACGGGCCGCATGTCTTCCACACCCAGGTTTTCCAGATCCCGCGCCACATCCGGAGAGGGACGGGGCGTAATCTTATCGATCATCGTGCTGTCAAACGCGACCTTATCCTCGTCCTCCAGCCAGGCGATAAATTCCCGGTTCACATATCCCCGCGCCAGCCAGGCCTGCGCCACGGTCCCCACGGCAGCCTTCAGCAGCTTCCCGTTGTTCGCGCAGTTATCCATGGAAACCAGAGCGATGGGCGTCCCGCCCGCCTGGAAGCGTTCCCAGAGCATCGCCGCCGCCACGGCCATGGCGCCCCTCCCGCGGTCCGGACCGTTTTCGATGTCCGCCTTTGCGAAGGGCAGAAAATCTCCCCCGGGCGTCCGCAGCTCGTATCCCTTCTCCGTAATCGTAAAAGACACCATCTGCAGGGAGGGGCTGCGGAATACCTCCTTCAGCCGCTCCCAGGACGCGTTCTCCTCCGGATTTGCCTTCACGGCCTCCGCCATGGCGCCGCAGACCCGCAGGTCCCGGGTTCCGTCCGGATTCAGAATCACGTTCAGCCCGAGGCAGTCATACGGCACGTAAATCCGGTCCACGATGTCCGGGTCGAAGGTCTCGGCGCAGGTCATTCCCCGGTCCATCAGGCCTGCTTCCATCAGGCCGTCCGCGATGCCGGCGATAAAGATCCGGAAAATATTGCCGATCCCGAAATGCACCCACACCGGGGCCTGCACCGCCCGCGCCGATGTCTCCTCCGGATCGTAGGAGGGCAGCGAAATCCCTGCCGCCGCCCACTGCTCCCCATCCCGGCGAATACCTTCATATGTCAGTTTCATGTCTCTTCCTCCTTTCGCAGTACATCAGCCGCATCCGAATTCTGCCCGCCCTTGCTTCTGTTTTTCGCCTCGCTCCGACTCAGATCCAGTTTGCGGAAGCGGATGAAAGCATCGCTGTCCTTGGGTCTGGAAAGCCTCTCTGAAGCGATCTTATGCCCCGGAGCGGTCTGTGTCAATACGGAGCCGCAAAATATTCCGGTATGTCGGAAAAGGGGTCCCGGCCTGATAACCGGCCCGCATCTGACAGCCGCACGAGCAAATCGCCGAAGCCGGGTTTTCCTTGTGCTGACAGAAAGAGACGGAAAAGCGCAAATGTGTGCAGTCTGCATCCCTTTTGGCGTTTTGTTTCTGCTACAATGCGGAAAACGGACAGGCGCATGTCCGGAAAAGGCAGAACAATCATCCGATCTGAAATGTTGAAGGAGGACTGGATTGATGAAAAAGGAACTTTGGCTGATCGGCGCGCTGATCCTGACGCTGCTTTTTGGCTGCGCGGCGCAGGCGGCAGACAGCACCCGCACCGTGACACTGACTGTAAACGGCAGCACAGCGGCGCAGGCCGCCGTATCCAATGAAGTGGTACGCCTGGCCGTTCAGGCCCCCGGCGCAACAGCCGTATGGCTCTGGGACGGAAACTATGCGGACAACCGCTTCGGCGGAAATATCTATCGGGCCGCAGACTGGAACATGGCGTATATTGAGGAAGGCTGGCTGTATCAGGAGGGGGTAAAATCCGTTTTCGCTTACGCCCGATACGACGATGTGGACGGTCTGAGCGATGAAGCGCTGCGATCGCAGGAAGAAAGAGCAAATTGGGAAGGCGCGAAGAGCAATGTCGTAAGGCTGACCGTGGAAGCGGTCGGACAGATCCCCGCGCCCGGGACGCACTGGATTTCCGCTTCCGCCGTCAATCGGGGGGACTGGCTGAAGCTCCGGGCTTCCAGCGCGGTGGACGGCGCGTTCTACTGGAATGATATCGGCCGCGTCGTGGACGCGGCGGCCGGAGAGGACGGCATCGACTGGTTCTGGCATCAGCGGTACGCCTTCAGCGGCGATACCGTGACCTTCTCCACCCTGGATCTGGAACCGGGTGAATACGCGATCAAGGTCTGGGCAGGCGCTTACGAATACCAGAACAGCCATACCACGACGACCTTCACGGTCACGGAGCCGGCATCCGCGCCGGCCGCGGGGCTGTATCTGAGCAGCTCGTCCGTCACCGTCGGAGAACCCTTTGAGATCGTGGGCTATCTGCCGGACAATCAGGAGGACGATGAAATGATGATCCGGATCGACAATCCGGATCGTCCTACCCTGACCAGAAGGGAATACCGGAATGGAACGATGGGCACCCTGGAGGGCTGGACCTTCAGTGATGCCGGGAATTATACCGTGACGCTTCTGGCGAAGGACGGCGATGCATACACGCGCCAAATCGATCAGAAGCCGCTGACGGTGACCGCCGGAACCGGCGGGCAGCTGAACAGGCCTTCCTTCTCCGGACTTCCCGCGGTGCTGCCGGCCGGGCAGAACCTGACCGGAACATTGGCGCTGGATGATCGGGCGACAGATTGCTTCGTGGAAGTGAACTACTGTCCGGAAGGCAGCGACTGGGAGCAGATCGCGCGCACGGGGCGCACCAGCATGCGCGGAACCCTGGGCTGGAATACGATCGATTTCCCGGCCTCCCTGTTCGAGCGGACCGGGCGTTACCGGATCTGGGTGAGCACCGGCGCTCCGGGATTCCAAAACGGGGATGCGGATTTCTTCTTCCTGCGGACGGACGCCTCCGCGTCCGAATCGCTGACGCTGAAGGTGAATGGCGGCACGGAGGACATCGCCTCCTGGCCCAGCAGCACTGACCTGCGCGTGGAGATTCTCCCGCCCGCAAACGCGACAGCGGTGCGGCTGCTGAAGCGGGATCACTGGGATTATCGGCATACCAAAGGGAGTCTGACCTGGAACGAAGGCTTCGGAGACGGGGACTGCGTGCTGGTGGCCCAGATGACCACGGATCCCGCCGTCTGGCTGGAGGAGGGCTTCGACTGGAGCGCCTTCCGATGGGAAGACCTGAACTGGACGACCCTCAGCAACACGGTGCGGGTCCATGTGGAGAGCGAACACGCTTTTGATGTGCCGCAGGTGACGCTGGCTTCCGACAGCGTGCACCGGGGAGATTTCCTGATTGCGAACATCGCTGAAAAGCAGCTGGAGGGCGAATGGTACTGGGCGGATGTCCGCAGGCTGGTCAGCGATGCGTACAATACCTGGTGGGAAGATGTCCTGCATCAGGACATCGGAGAATCAGCAACGCTCCGGATCTCCACGCTGAGGCTGGAGCCCGGGGATTACTGGCTGAGCGTGGGCGTTGACTGCCACGGTTGGGAATCGAATGAAAAGCTCCTGCCTTTCACGGTGCTGGAGCCGGAGGAAGCCTTACCGGAGGCGCTCCTGTGGTTCAGCCGGGACAGCATGCTCTCCGGCGAGGACCTGAATGTTTACGCTGAGGTCCCCGGATGCCAGCATATGGAGCTGGACATCACCTGGGACCGGGATCCGTACTGGCACGACCGGAGAGACGCGGACGGGGAAAGCGCCAGCTGGGGCTGGGGCTGCGGAAGCGGCGGCGAGTATACCTTTACGCTGGGTTACTTCGGGGACGGATTTGAGGGAACTGTCACAAAAACCCTCTCTGTATTCTCCGATGGGGCATTGGACACCCCGCAGCTCATCGATATTCCTGCCTTCCTGTACCTGGGGGACGGAATGAACGGCCGTTTCACCCCCGTGGAGGGTGCGCAATCGTATCATGTGGGTCTGCAGTATTCTCCGGACGGGGAGTACGAATGGTGGGATCTGTATAATGAGGATCGGGATCCGGAGGATGAAGGACTCACGGCGCTGGCCTTCAGCGGCGATCTCTTCACCCGGGAGGGAACCTATAATCTGTGGGTCAGCGCCGATGCCATCGGAAAGGACAACGGATACACGGAAAGGCGGATCACGGTCATCGACCGTGCAGCGCTCAGCGATGACCTGGTGATGACCGTGACGGGTGACACCGACGGCCAGATCTACCTGCATCAGTGGCCGTTGGTCACCGTAACCGCGCCGGACGGCGTGACCGCGGTGCTGATCTGGAACGCGTGGCACGGAGGATTCGGCCTGGTTGAGGAAAATCGCTGCGAATTTGCCCTGGGCGTCCATGACGGCGGGGAAACCACCTTCTTCGCCCAGGCGACCCGGGACGCCGCGCCGGCGGAATGGGCACAGGCACATGGCGGAAACATGGACGGCTTCGACTGGAGCAGCGTCCATTGGACGATGACAGCGGCCCCCGTGACCGTGAATGTCATCAAATACGGGGATATAGACAATCCGGAGATCACCTTCCCCAACGGAACGACCGTGGAACGCGGACAGCCGCTGACATTCACGGTCACGGACGTGGAGCACTGCTCCGATTACGGCGTCTGGATGGCGAAGATCCGGGAGGACGGCTCCGAGGAAGAGCCCATCGCGAACCTGGATTACTCCTTCGATGTAACGACCACCATTCAGATCCCGACCGATGCCTTCGAAGCCGGAAACTACCGCCTGCATGTGGAGCCGCGGCGGTACGGGTATCAGGGATATGAACAGACGTTTGAAATCACCGTTACCCAGTCCGGCGCATGGACGGACGAATCCTCCTTCACAGCCAGCGCGTATACGGGCCCGACACAGCGCCCCGTGACCCTGTCCGCATACGCGCCGGGAGCGGCGGAAATCAAAATCTGCATGGGCAGCGAGGACAATATCTGGTACCAGGAGGACGGTGACCGCGCGGTCTTCACGTTCACGCCCAACTGGAAGCGGGTCTATCACCTGATGGCCTTTGCCCGCAATGAGGGGGAGGAGAACTGGTGGCGGATCAGCGATGACCTGGATATCGATATTACCGCGGAGAATGGCGCGTTGGAAATCATCTCCCTGGATGCGCCGGATACGGCGAAGCGCGATCAGGACTGGACCTTCCGCGTGACCGCGGACTTCAAGGGCATCGAAGGGAATCTCGACTGCTGGATCGAAAATGTGGAGAACCCGGATCAGTACCTGTACCCTGAACTGACGGAGGAAAGCACGGAGGGGAATCTGTACACGGCTGTATACACGGTCAAAGCGAATACGCTGCCGGAAGGAATATACAATATCCATGTCTACGCGATCCCCGTCGCGGAGGGATACGAAATGGGGATAGCGCAGAAGGTGCTCCCCGTGACGGCGCGCGAAGGCGGCGGAACCCTGAGCGTGAGCAAAACCGAAGTCGAGATCTTTGAGAACTTCGAGGTTCACATTGAAGCGCCCGAAGGCGCGACCGCCGTCGGCTATACAACCAACGGGGAAATCTGGTGGAACTACGGAGGCCGCACCGCGGACGAGACGGAAAACGCCTGGTGGGACGGGGAGATGACCCTCTGCGGCCGCTATACCATGGATGCCTTCGATGAGAATGAGGAAGGCTTTGACTGGGAGAATCTGAACTGGAGCGGCGTGACCAACGCGGTGACGGTCACGGTGAATCCGCCCTCCTACGAGCTGGAGGAGCTGGATGTCTCCATTGAGAACACGACGGTATCCAGGGGGCAGGCCTTCGTGGTCACGGTCCGCAATGTAAATGCCGGCCTGAACGCGGCCTACGGCGCGAGCCTGATCCCAGCCGGCGCGGAGGATCCCCTGCAGTGGTACAGCGCGGATGACGCGCAGAAGATTTACATCCAGACCGCGGACGCGGAACCCGGGAACTACAGGCTGCTGGTTTCAGCCAACGCGGTCAGCTGCTACGGAAAGATGACCGAAATACAGGTGACCGTTGAAGCGCCGAGGACGGCTTCCGACGTGCTGACGCTGCCGAAGGGAATGCAGACCATCGAGGAAGAAGCCTTTGCCGGCGTCGCGGCGGAGAAGATCGTCGTGCCCGCGGGGGTGACATCCATCGGAAGCCGCGCCTTCGCGGACTGTCCGAACCTGTTCGAGCTGGAGCTGCCGGAAGGAATCACCGACTTCGAAAGCGACGCGCTGGCGGGATGCGGCCCGGTGATGGTCTTCGGAAAGGCGGGCAGCGATCTGGAAGCCTATGCGCACAGCGTTGACAACCTGATTTTCATCGCTGTTCCGTAACAGGGCGGATCCAAATGAATCCGAAGCCAATGGTGCCCCCGTGGATTTCTCCTCGGGGGTTTTATTTCGGTCCGGGGGATGTATGCAGACTGCATTCTTGCGTTTTGCGCAAAAGAATGGTATAAGAGTCTGGTATGACGGAGCGGCGCGATAAAAGGGAAAAAGCACACTGCATGAAGGAGGCTTTGCGGATGTCGGAAAAAGTCACCACGGATACGCTGCTCAAGCGGCTGTTTCGGACAAAAAATCTGACCGCCTTTCTGCGGCGGAATGAAGCGAATCTGTCGCCGGCGGATTTTCAGACGCTGCTCCGCGCCCTCTCCGATGAGCGGGGGCTGATTCCGGAGCGGGTGATCCAGCAGGCCCAGATCGACCGGACCTACGGGCATCAGCTGTTCAACGGCACCCGCCGCCCCTCCCGGGACAAGGTGCTGCAGCTGGCGCTGGGCATGGGGCTTTCCCTGGAGGAAACCCAGCATCTGCTGCAGGCGGCAGGAAGAAGCCCGCTGTATCCCCGGCTGAAGCGGGACGCGGTGCTGATCTTTTGCCTGAAAAACGGGTATGACCTGATGGAAACCCAGGAAATGCTGGGAAAGTATGATATCACGCTGCTGGGAGAATGAGCCATGGACACGCTGGAGAAACTGCTTCTGCCGGATGAGGCAGAATACCCCGGGGAGCTGACAGAGGGCTTCGAGCTGCTGGAACGCATGGCCGGCTCCGGGGATTCGGAAACCCTGCTGGCCCGGGACCGGCGGACCGGGGAAAAGATGACGGTAAAATGCTTCCGGAAGGAACATCCCCTGTATGAAAAGACAGAGCCGGAAGCCCTGCGGCGGCTGCAGGCCCCGCCCCTGCCGGAATTCAGGGGAGAATACCGGAATGAGAAGATGCGCTGCGTGATCCGGCAGTATGTGGAGGGAGAATCCCTGGCGGAGCGGGCTGCCCGGATGCCCCTGACAGAGGCAGAGGTCCGGGAGATCGGCATTGAGCTGTGCCGTCAGCTGGCAATTCTGCACGCCGCGGAGCCTCCCATTATCCACCGGGATGTCAAGCCCCAGAACATCATCCTGCGGGAGGATGGGACGCCTGTGCTGATTGATTTCGGGATCTCCCGGGTGTATACCTCAAAGGAGGCGGACACCCTGATCATGGGAACCCAGGGCTTCGCCCCGCCGGAACAGTACGGGTTTTCCGCCACGGACGGCAGATCGGACATCTACAGTCTCGGCATGGTGCTCCGATGGCTGCTGCGGCGGGAGGACACGCAGGAAAAAGCGCCGGCTTCCCCGCTGGAACGGGTGATCGCGCGGATGACTGCGTTTGACCCGGACAGGCGCTATGCCAGCGCGGAACGCGCGGCAGCAGCGTTACGAAATACGACGGAAAAAGCACGGCGGCGCGTCCTCGCCCGGGCCGCGGCCGGAATGGCCCTGGCGGCCGTGCTGATCTGGGGCGTCTTCGCGCTGCTGAAGCCGGCGGAAGACATCCCCGTTTTCACGCAGCCCCTGATCGCGGAAGCGGCCCGGCTGAACCTGGGGCTGGAGGAAGGCGCCGCGCTGACCCGGGAGCGGCTGGAGGATGTCCGGGGAATCTATCTGGTCGCCGGCACAGCCTGTGCGGACGCGGACGCGTTCTATCCCGCGGTAAGCCAATGGTATGCCGACGGGCGGCCGGACCGGAGAACCGTCTCCGATCTCAGGGATCTGGCCCTGATGCCGAATCTGGAGCAGGTCTGCGTCGCGGCCGAGAAAGTGGAGGATATCTCCGCCCTGGCGAAACTGGAGTATCTGAACAAGGTGGAATTCAAGCACAACAGCATTCAGGATATTTCCCCCCTGGCGGGTAAAGTGCATCTGTCCTCCGTGGGGCTGAACGAGAACCCGGTGCGGGATCTGAGCCCGCTGCTGGAATGCCCCGAGCTGGCGTTTCTGGACCTGTGCAACGTTCATAACTATGACCCGGAGATCATTTCCCGTCTGGGCAATTTCAGCTATCTGGATATCGCAAACGCCACGGAGAGCTACCGGTATCTGGGGCGAAAGAGCATACATGCCCTGAGCCTGGCCTGGTCCGGGCTCACGGAGCTGACGGATCTGAACGGCGTGACCCATCTGGAGGATCTGGAGATCTCGCACACCGCGGTCAGGGATCTCTCTCCCCTGACCATTCATACCGGACTGAAGCATCTGAAAATGGCAGCGTTGCCGGTGAAGGATCTGAGCCCCCTGCTGAAGCTGCCCCTGCTGGAGACGGTCACGCTGAGCCCGGAAATGGAGCCTCTGGTTGAGGGGCTGGAGGGCCGGCAGTTTGAGGTTCTCTACGAATAGGAGATGAAGACATATCCGACATACACAGCCTCAGCCTTTGCCTGACCCGCTTTCAGCAAAAGGCATACCCGGCTGCAGCGTAAAAAAGAGATGACCCCATCGCAGGGCATCCCTTTTTAATTTGTGCCGGATGCCGGGCGGTTTGCGCCCGCCGGCAGGATAAAGCACGGTGTCACCGGACCCGCGCGATCTCCGGATTTGTGAATTCCTTTTCCCCGGTCACTTCCCGGATCACCTGGATTCCCGCCGGGAACGTGATCTCCTCCTGACCTTCGTACAGCTCAACGTCCATCAGGGCCTGATCCTTCCACTGGGGATAGATGTCGATATTGTAATAGAGCCCGTTCTCGCTCAGGCAGAAGCGCTCCTTCCGGATGGGCCGGTAGTCCGGATCCGCCTGCATCAGCAGCTCCAGGTATTCGTTCTGGGTCAGCCGTTCTTCCTTTTCGATCCGTTTCCCGCTCTCCGTGACCTGCTTTCTGGTTTTGAAATAGACATAATTTCCGTTCTTGCCCCGCTGGCGGATGCGGATCGTCTCGCCGGGAATCTCGCTTTTCAGATAGGCCTGCAGAATCTCCACCGTCTGGCAGTTGGGACGGCGGGCCAGCTCCCGGACATCCGGATACGCAATCAGGAATTTCCGTTTCGTCTCCATGGGCCTGGGCTCGCCCAGGAAGGCGGAGATTTCGGTAATCAGCGCCATCATCTTCTCGTTGAAATCGTATCGGTTGTCGATAATCCGCAGATGGGGATGCCCCGTCCAGGAAGCGATGAGCCCGTCATCCACCCGGATGGCCTCCTCCACGGTCTCATATCGGGCCGCGTTGTTCGCCAGGGTATAGAATTCCTCCGCGCCTTTGGCGGCGGTCACCAGATGGAACACCGCGTCATAATGGTCCCGCAGCTCGATCTCGTTGGTATGCAGCTGCTCCAGCACGTACCGGAACTCCTCGTCGTTCATATAAGCCCGGTTGTCCAGCGTGCCCCGGTCGCAGACGATCAGCACCTTCTCCGCGTCAAAGGTCTTCGCGATGGCTTCGAAGACCCGCTCCTTGGCGATCATCAGCTTCGTGACCTGCAGCTGATACTCCCGGTTGTTCTTCGTGTATTTCCAGGGAGCGCCGCCCGTTATCAGCTGAGTGGCCGTTTCATCCACAAACAGAACCATGTAACCCTTCTCGGTAAAGGCATTCTGGATCCAGCTCATGGCCGTTGTTTTCCCGGCGCACGGGCCCCCAGTGATGACGATTTTCGTAATTTTCACGCGGCTTCTCCCCTTTCCTGTCCTCTGTTTTTTATTGTACCGCCAACCGTCTTTTTTTTCAACACAAAACAAAGCCGTGACAAAGACCGCGGTGATTTGCTATAATGGCTGCAAATACGGATGCGGGAGGGTTGTGTCATGCAAAAAAAGCTGCGGGTCACCTTCAATTCGCCCCTGGTGCTGGGCTTTGCCCTGGCCTGCGCCGCGGTCACGCTGCTGGGAGCGCTGACCGGCGAGAGGAGCACGGCGCTGCTGTTTTCCACCCATACCGCTTCCCTGTCGGATCCCCTGATGTATCTGCGCCTCTTTACCCACGTGCTGGGGCATTCCGGCCTGACGCACCTGATGGGCAACATGGCGTATATCCTGCTCCTGGGCCCCGCCCTGGAGGAAAAATACGGCTGGAAGAACCTGCTGACAGTGATTCTCGTGACCGCTTTTGTGACCGGCGTGATTCATAATCTGCTCTTTCCCCGGACGATTCTGCTGGGCGCCAGCGGCGTGGTCTTCTCCTTTATTCTGCTGACCTCCTTTACCGGGTTCCGGGATGGAGAAATACCGCTGACCTTTATCCTGGTGGCGGTGATTTACCTGGGCCAGCAGATCTGGGACGGGCTTACCGTCCGGGACAATGTGTCGAATCTGACCCATATTATCGGCGGCCTGGTAGGGTCCGGCGCCGGGTATCTGCTGAATATCCGCAAAGCACGCCCCTATTGAACGGTGCCCCTATGAAAATCCCGGTTCGTATGTGTCCTTGCAAAAGAAACTGTGATTCTGAAGAGAAAACGCAATGTGTACTCAAAATGCACTCATTTTGCTCTAGCTTCACTGCAAAACCCTCCTCTAAGCACGATTTTCACCTCAGTAGCTGGGTTCGGATCGAAATTTTGACTTCTAAATCATCCATAACCATCATACCAGATACAGTATCATCACCCAAACCAGCATCATGCGTTTCATGGTCATGGCTCCTTACACACCACAGCCCCGCTGTGGTCAATGTACATCAGCTTGCCGTCTTTCTCCACCAGGACCAGACGGTTGTGCTGTAACGGTCGGGTCTGTCTTGAAATGCTGTCTCATTCGGCAACATCCGGCCAGCTGCTGCGAATTTCGTACTCCTCTTCTGTCTCAATCTGGCAGGTCGAGCCAAGATCCTGGTCCTCCACCTCTGTCAGGAAAAACGCGCACCAGCCAATCCACTCGACCGTTGAGGGAATGCTGATGGAGGTGATCTCCGTTTGTTCAAATGCAAACGCGCCAATCCTGCGAAGTCCCTCGTTCAGGATGATCTCCGTCGCGGTATTGACACGCAGGGCTTCATCCGCCAGCTCCACCACG
>CADBTC010000195.1 GCA_902797445.1 uncultured Eubacteriales bacterium
CACCTGATCCGCGAGGTATGCCCCGGCATCCGTCAGGGCGGGCATCTCCGTCATATGCGTTTCGGGCAGGGCCTGGGCCCGGATCTTCTCCGCGTAGAAGGCTTCCACATTCTTTTCCCCGCATTCCCGGCGGAAGGCTTCCATCTTTTCCCGGAAAGCGGAAAGCCCCTCCTGCCGGACCCGGTCCTCCGCGGCGCGCATCTGCATCAGCTCCGCCTTCGACAGGTTCAGCATCTTTTCCAGGGCCAGCTGCTCATCGATGGAATCAGTTCCGTACAGGGCGCCTCCGTCGGTTCCCTGCACGCAGGCCACGCCGGCGGACAGGTACTGGCGGAGCGGGTGGCGGCCGATGGCGGAAAGGTTGTTTAAACGGACGTTGGAGGTGATCTGGAATTCCAGCACCGTGCCGCTCTCCTTCAGAACCTGAAGCAGTGCCTGCCCCTTCCGGGAAGAGAGGGAAGTGGTATACAGTCCGTGCCCGATGCGAAGGCGGGGCATGGGCTGACCGGGGGCCAGCCCTTCACGGATGCAGCGGACGGTGTTGGCCACGTTTTCCCGCAGACCGTCGTTTTCCCCGGCGTGAACCCGCAGCGTGAAGGAGGGATGCTCCCGGGAAAGGGCGGTCAGGGCGTGCAGCAGGGGGGACAGATCCCGGATATCGTTGATTTCCTCCCCCACGATGTCGCTTCCTGCCACATAGGGATCTCCGGCCACGGCTCGCAGCACCCGCAGATTCTCCCGCAGATCGGCATCCGCCTCGATCCGGTCCCGGAGGATGGTCAGGGGCGTCCGGCGGAAGGCGGCCAGGAACCGAAGGGTGACCCCGGTTTCCGACTGGATGGCGGGAAGGGCAGCGTGCAGCTGGGAGAGCAGGAAGGGCGCTTTATCGGGCCTGACCAGGGTCGTATCCGAAATCTCCGCGTAATCCACGCCGCAGCGGGCATAGTTCCGGGCGATCCACAGGAGCTTGTCCTGGAAGAGGGTATGATTCCGGAACGCGGGATGGGCCCGGTCAGCCATCATCTGCCAGAGACAGCTCACGATGTCCTCATCCGGAATCTGCTCGAAGCGCTCGGACACCTCCGGGGAGACGGGATCCTCGCTGGGGACGCCCCTGCAGAATACATACCGGTACAGGTAGACCTTCTCCAGATTGGTAAAAACGGCCTGCCCGTCCTTGAGCACAGCTAAAGAAGCCCGGATCCGGGGAATGTTCCAGGCGGCGTTTTCCAGATTTTCCAGAATCAGAGAGGCAAAGTTGAGAAAGGTGGCGTCGTTGATCTTCCGGTCCAGGTACTTCCCGGTCAGCGGGGAATCCCGGAACCTGTCCGCTACCCTGGCCCGGCGGGAGGCAAGCAGCGCCTCCTGGGTGGGGGAGCAGCGGAGCCCCAGCTTGCGGATATAATATAAGGGGTAACGGATCTGATGATGAATGCCCAGGGCGATCAGCAGGTCCGGATCCAGATTGGCGTTCATATGGGTGTGCAGATCCGTTCGGAACTTGCACTCCCGGAGGATATAGGTTTTAACCACGGTTTTGCGGAAGTCGAGACGGTAATCCTTGGTCTGGCTCATGAGGGTCTTGGCGATGGCCGGAACGGAAGCCTTCCGTTCCACGGTCCCGTCGGGAAAGATGTTCGCGATTTTGGTATCCAGCAGGCGGAACACATACACCATCCGGTTCCGCCCGTCGATGTAGCAGGGCAGTATCCCCCGGATCACCTTCAGCCCGGTGCTGTCCAGGGACAGGGGCAGACGGCACAGGGCCGCCAGATTGGTGATCAGATTGCCGGTTCCGTGGTTCGGGGTTCGCAGCACGTAGGACACCTCGTCCCCTTCCCGCTCCAATTCCACCAGGATGTCCTTTTCCTTATCCAGGTAAAAGTGACCAAAGGGCGCCATGACCTTACCTCCGCAGGACAGTTATTTCAGAAAGTCTTCCCGCGCCGGCGTGAACACATCCAGCAGCATGCCTTTTTCCAGGCAGGTCGTGCCGTGAACCAGCCCGCCGGGCACCACGATGGAATCCCCCGGCCCCATTTCGACGCTTTCCCCTTCCACCGTATAAAGGAAACGGCCGGAGAGCACGTAGCTGGCCTGCACATGGGGATGGGTATGGGCTTTTCCGACGCTCCCCGTCTCAAAACCCACTTCGACGGTCATCAGCTGATCGTTCCAGGCCAGGATCCTCCGGGTGGAGCCGCCTCCCAGGTCCTGCAGTTTCGTTTCGTCGTGCTTTGCGAATTTTCCTTCCATGATGGGTACCTCCTTACTTTACTGTCCGGATGATGTCATCGCCATCCGGGGATGGCAATGTTTCAAAAAGGAAATCGGCAAATCCTTGCCGCCGGCGGCATGTTCCCGCGCGGACAACGGATTTATCCCAGCTTTTCCCGGAGCTTCAGCCACAGGCTGATCCGGCATTTCTCCTTCCCGAGCCCCTGGACGATCCGGTTCCAGACCTCCGCGTCCGGGACACCGACCTGCCCGTCGGGCAGCAGAAAGGCCTTTGCCGGGCTGGCATACAGATAGATGCAGCCCCGCATCCTGTATGCCTGGCGGGCTTCCGCCCAGGGGACGGTCACGGCCTCGCCGGCTTTCCGGGTGTTTACGACCGTAAAATCGCGGAGCCGCAGGGTCACGGTATAGACATGCCGCCCCTTTCCCAGCTTCCATTTGTCCGCCTGCAGGTTGACCTGGGACAGGAACATGCCCACGTAGACGACGGGCAGCCCCAGCCCGACAGCTAGGAGCACCGCGGCGATGAGCCCGGACTGGGGCAAGCGTGAAAAGAGCGCGACCATGGCGAAGGCGCAGAAGATCAGCGCGAAGACCGCAGGCCTGACCCAGCGCTTCCGCAGGCGCAGCATGTCGAACCGCGCAAAGCGCCGAAAGGTTTTCTCGTCAAGCTTTACCGGAATCACGATGTCCTGTCTGGCTGCCATCCTGCTTCTCCCCCTGATCCGTTCATTTCCCCCCGCGCTGTTTCCAGCCTTTAGCATATCAAATTCGGGGCAAGATTTCAATCCGCTGCGCGGCAGGAGCCGACCGCCGTCCCGGTGGGGCGCTCGCAGAAGGCGTTTTCCGGAAACGGAAAAAAACCATGCCTCCTTTATGGACATTTTTCAATTCTCATGCTATACTGTCCCCGATTTGTTTCAGACGAGTGGAAGAAACCTGTGTTCCGGTTATCCGCGCGGATTTCGCGCTGATAAAATAAAAAAAAGGAGTGGTATACCCATGAAAAAGCTCATCGGTCTGTTCCTGGCTCTTGTGATGCTCGCCGGCTGCGCTTCCGCGCTGGCGGATGATCCGATCACCCTGACCTATGCGGAAGTGAACCCCATCGAGGGCACCATCGTCGGCGAACTGGCGACCGCCTTCAAGACCAAGGTGGAAGAGCTCTCCGGCGGCTCCATCGTGATTGACATTCAGGCCAGCGGCGTGCTGGGCTCTGAGGACCAGATTCTGGACAACCTGCTGGGCGGCGGCAACGTGACCGACATCTGCCGGATTTCCGCGTTTGCCCTGAGCCAGTACGGCTGCTCCAAGGCCACCCTGCTGTCCCTGCCCTACGTGTTCGCGGACCGGAATCATTTCTGGAATTTCGCCAACAGCGATCTGGCCAAGGAATTCCTGAACGAGCCCCAGACCATCGGCCTGCCCCTGACCGGCCTGTGCTACGGTGAGGAAGGCTTCCGTCATTTCTTCTTCAAGAACGAAGTGACCGACATCAACTCCCTGAAGGGCCTGAAGATCCGCGTGTCCTCTGACCCGATCATGACCGGTCTGGTGTCCGGCCTGGGCGCCTCCGCTACCACCGTGCCCTTCACCGAGCTGTACAGCGCGCTGCAGACCGGCGTTGTGGACGCCGCCGAGCAGCCCACCGCCAACTACAAGTCCAACGCCTTCCAGGAAGTGGCTCCCTACTTCATGATGGACGGCCACACCCTGGGCGCCGTGCAGCTGGTGATCACCGATGCCGCCAAGGCGAAGCTGACTGATGAACAGTATGCCTGGATCCAGGAAGCCGCCACCTATGCGTCCGGCGTGTGCCGTCAGGTCAGCGAAGCCAAGGAAGCGGAAGTGCTGGAAGCCCTGAAGGCTGAAGGCGTGACCGTGATCGAAGTGGCGGACAAGACCCCCTGGGTCGAGGCCGTGAGCTCCGTGGAAGCGATCTCCAGCGCCATCGCCGCCGAGCAGGACGCTTATGATCAGATCATCAGCATGAAGTAAGTTTTCCGTTCCGCGATACGGTACGGGACGATCTTCCCGGGGATGTGGGATAGCCCCACATCCCCTTTTCTGCGAAAAGGAGGGCTGACCTTGACTGAGTCCAATGTACCCCAGGTTTTCCGCACATTGGAAAAAATCAAGCCCCTTTACGACTGGACCTATAAAATTCTGATGGTGGTCTGCAAGATCCTGCTGATCGGGGACATCATCGTTACCTGCTGGTCCGTCGCCGGGCGGTATATCCCCTTTATCACCGATCCTCACTGGAGTGAGGAAGTCGTCCTGACGCTGATGGTCTATATGACGGTGCTTTCCGCCAGCCTGGCCATCCGGCGGGCGGCGCATATCCGGATGACGGCCTTTGACCGGTATCTGCCGAAGAAGGTCATCAAGGTACTGGACCTGGTGGCCGATATCGCCGTGCTGGTGCTGGGCGTCTATCTGGTGATCTACGGCATCCGCTTCTGCAATTCTCCCCTGAGCCTGCGGGGAAAATACGCGTCCATCCCGGGTCTGAGCAAGCTGTGGCAGTATCTGCCGGTGCCGGTGGCCGGCGCCAGCATGATCATCTTTGAACTGGAACAGATCTTCCAGCATCTGGAATCCTTCTGGCTTCCGGATCAGGATGAAAAGGAGGTGCTGTAAGCATGGATGCTGAAACCTTATCCACCATTATTCTGCTGGGCAGCTTCCTGGTCATGATTCTGCTCCGGTTCCCGATCGCCTACGCGGTCGGCCTGTCCACCCTGTTCTGCATGATGAGCATGGGGCAGCCCCTGCAGACCATCTCACAGCAGATGGTCAAGGGCGTCTGGTCCTTCTCCCTGATGGCGGTGCCCTTCTTCATAACCATGGGGGTGCTGATGGGAACGGGAGGCATCTCCGATAAGCTGATCGCCCTGGCCAACTCCCTGGTGGGCTGGATGCGGGGCGGCCTGGCCATGGTGAACATCGTTGCCTCCTATTTCTTCGGCGGCATCTCCGGCTCCGCTTCCGCGGACACCGCTTCCCTGGGCTCCATCCTGATCCCCATGATGGTGGATGAAGGCTACGACGCGGACTTTTCGACCGCCGTCACCATCACCTCTTCCTGCGAGGGCCTGCTGGTGCCACCGAGCCATAACATGGTCATCTACGCGACCACAGCCGGCGGCATCTCGGTCGGCGCCCTGTTCATGGCCGGCTATGTGCCCGGTGCCATCTTGGCGCTCTCTCTGATGATCGGTTCCTATATCATTTCCGCCAAACGGAACTATCCGAAGGGAGATAAGTTCTCCATTGTCAATTTTGTCAAACAGCTGGGCAAGAGCATCTGGGCCTTGCTGGCCGTACTGATCGTGGTGGTCGGCGTGGTCGGCGGTGTCTTTACGGCGACGGAGTCCGCCGCCATCGCGGTCATCTACTCGCTGCTGGTCTCGGTCTTCGTGTATAAGGGCCTTAACTGGAAGGGCGTATGGAAGTCCCTGGAGAGCTGCGTGGAGACGCTGTCGATCGTCCTGATCCTGATCGCGTTCTCCGCTGCCTTCGGCAACTGCCTGACCCTG
>CADBTC010000196.1 GCA_902797445.1 uncultured Eubacteriales bacterium
CGGCCTGAAGACCATCACCGAGCTGACGAAGAAGGCCGTCATTGTGGAAACCCATGAGACCACCCAGGCCGACGGCGCGGCGGCCGGTCAGAATATGGCGGAAATGATGCTGATGAACAACCCTGACCTGGCTGTGATCCTGACCTACGGCACCGACCAGGGCGCCGGCGCCAACGAGGCGGCCATGGCCAACGCGGCCGTGAACAAGGACACCTTCGCCGTCTTCACCATCGATACCGCGGAATTCATCCGGAACAAAGTGAAGGAATCCGCCAGGGGTGAATCCGTGCTGCGGGGTACCGTGATGCTGGGCGAAGGCACGCCCATGACCTGCTACAACCTGATGGACGGCTCCTGGATGGACCGGGTGCAGGACGGCGTGTACAGCGAGGAGTGCATCAAGATCACGCCTGAAACCATCGGAAATTATTTCGCCGACTGATAACGGACGGACGCAGGGGGCTCTTTCTCCGGGAGGGGCCCCCTTGCTTTTTCCGGGAAAGGATCCCGGGGAAGGGAGCTGACAGCATGGGACGGAAGATCCTGGAAGTCAAAAACGTGACCAAAACCTATCCGGGCGTCGTGGCGCTGGACAACGTGTCCTTTGACGTGGAGGAGGGGGAGATCCTGGCGCTGATCGGGGAGAACGGCGCGGGAAAATCCACCGTCATCAAGACCATCGCCGGAGCCATTCAGCCGGACAGCGGTGAAATCCTTATCGACGGGAAGCGCTTCACAAAGCTGACCCCCACCCAGGCCAAGGAGGCCGGCATCGGCGTGGTCTATCAGGAGCTGAACCTGGTGCCCAGCCTGAGCATCATGGAGAACATTTTCCTGGGGGACCGCGTGGGCGGCGGGCGTTTCGGGCCCAACTTCCGGGAGATGCGCCGGCGCAGCGAGGAGATCATGGCGGACCTGGGGGTGAAGATCGACGTCTCCACCCAGGTGCAGATGCTCTCAACCGCCCAGATGCAGATCGTGGAAATCGCCAAGGCGGTGGTCAAAAACTGCAAGGTCCTGATCATGGACGAGCCCTCGGCTTCCATTCCCATGGCCGAGGTGGAGAATATGTTCCGGATCGTCCGGCGGCTGCGGGAGAAGGGCGTGGCGGTGATCTACATCAGTCACCGGCTTGAGGAGCTCTTCGAGCTGTGTGACCGGGTGACCGTTTTCCGGGACGGGCGGTACGTGATTACCCGCAACGTGGCGGATATTACCAAGAAGGACCTGATCCGCTACATGATCGGCCGGGAACTGACGGAAAAATTCCCGGAGCGGCAGGTGACGCCGGGGGAGCCGGTGCTGCAGGTCCGGGATCTGACGGGCAACGGGGACTTCCATATCAGCCTGGAGCTGCGCAAGGGCGAGATCCTGGGCCTGGCGGGCCTGGTGGGCGCTGGGCGCACGGAGCTGGCCAAGATGCTCTGCGGGGATGTGAAGCCGGAAAGCGGGCAGATTCTGGTCCGGGGCGTGCCCCTGAAGGCGGCTTCCGCCGCCGACGGGGTGAAGGCCGGCATCGGCCTGGTGCCGGAGGACCGGAAGCTGGAAGGGGTCTTCCTGAACTATACCATTGAGTGGAACATCCCCGTTATGAGCCTGAAGCGGGTCAGCCGCTTTGGCTTCATGAACTTCCGGGAGCTGGACCGGCTGACGAATACCTATGTGGACACCCTGGACATCAAAACGCCTTCGGTGAAGCAGGAGGTGCGCAACCTCTCCGGCGGCAACCAGCAGAAGGTGGTCGTGGCCAAGGTGCTGGCGGCGGAAAATGAGATCCTCATCTTCGACGAGCCCACCCGGGGCATCGACGTGGGCGCCAAGCAGGAAATCTACCGGCTGATGAATTCCCTGGTGGAGCAGGGGAAATCCATCCTGATGATCTCCTCGGAAATGGAGGAGCTGCTGGGCATGAGCGACCGGATCGTGGTGCTCCACGAGGGCCGGGTCACCGGCGGGCTGGAAAAGGACCAGTTCAGCCAGGATAAAGTGCTGGAGCTTGCCTCCGGCATCACGGAGGAGTAAGACAATGAACAGGAAAATCGTGGACTTTGGCAGAAGAAATCTGGCCTGGGTGCTGCTGCTGGTGATCTGTATTATTTTTTCCTTTACGAACGGTAACTTTCTGACCCTGACCAACCTGCTGAACATTCTGAATCAGAATGCCTACATTATCATTTCCACTTACGGCATCGCCCTGATCATGATGAGCGGCGGGCTGGACATGGCGGTGGGCTATCAGATGAGCATCTGCGGCGTAGCCTGCGCCCTGATGCTTAACGCCGGGGTGCCGATTCCTGTGGTCTGCCTGATCACCATTGCCCTGAGCATCGCCTTCGGCGCCCTGGGCACGCTGCTGGAGCAGCTGCTGAAGCTGCCCCGGATCTTCGTATCCATCGGTCTGAGCACGGTGTATCAGGGGGTGGCTTACGTCATCACCAACTCCAAGACCATATCCGGCCTTTCCGCCGGGTTTAAGCAGATCGGCCAGGGCACGATCCTCCATCCCAACCTGACCTATGCCACGATCATCATGATCCTCTTCGGCATCGTGATGAGCATCGTCATGGACCGGACCTATTTCGGCCGCTACGTCTTCGCCCTGGGCGGCAACGAGGCCTCGGCCCGGCTGGCGGGCATCAACGTGAAGCGGATGAAATACGCCATCGGCATGACGGCGGGCTTCTTCTGCGGCGTAGGCGCCCTGGTGCTGACCTCCCGGGTCGGCGCGGCCTCCGCGGCTACCGGCGCGGGCACGGAGATCACCATCCTCACGGGCATCCTGGTGGGCGGCGTCTCGGTCCGGGGCGGCGACGGCAAGATTGCCAACTGCATCGCCGGCGTGCTGATCATGGGCCTGCTGGCCAACGGCATGCAGCTGGCGGGGCTGAATACCTATTATCAGTACATCGCCAAGGGCGCCATCATGCTGCTGGTGATGTGGTTCGACGCCTTCCAGATCAAGCGCCGGGCCCTCGCCGCCAGCAAGCGCAAGGAAGCCGCGGCCTGACCGGCCGCGCTTACTCCCCGGCGCGGGGAAGCGGAGACCCGGCCGGGGCCGGGTCTCCGGCGGGCGTGATCCGGCAGGCGGCCGCCAACTCATCATGGAAGAGCCTGGCGGCCCCGTTGACCCCGTAGGCAGGGGTATACAGATATTCCTCGAAGCAGCACTCGCTGTCCGACACCGGGACGGCCAGGGAGGAGACCGCGTTTTCGGCGGTCATCATGGACCGGACGTAGCGGGGCCCCAGCAGAATGCCGGCGTTGTCCACGCTCTTCAGAAAGATGGCTGCGGCCAGGTTGGATACCCGATGGCAGGCCAGGGCCCCGTGGGTCTGGCGCTCGGCCAGCTGCCAGTTCCGGGCGTAGGGACCGAAGGGCTCATCGGCATAGGGAACCAGCAGGGTCTCCCCGGCCAGCTCCGAAAGGGTCACCGACTGGCGGGACATCAGCCGGTGCCCCGGCCATACGTAAGCGTAGATGCTGTGACGCTGCAGCAGGTCCACCCTGGTTTCCGGGGGCAGCTCGGGATACAGGCAGGGACTGATCACCACGTCATAGCTGCGGAGGATGGACAGGGGCATAGCCCCGGAGATGACGTCGAAGGTAAGCCGCAGGTCCGTGTACCGGCGGAGGAACCGGCCGGCGAAGATCCGGATATGGGAGGCATAGCTCAGCTCGTGGCTGCAGGCCACCCGCAGACTGCCCCGCACCGGCAGCCCGCCCCGCCTCAGCTGGGAGGCAGCGCTGTCGCAGGCCTCCAGCAGGGCGGGAAGCCGGGCCGCCAGATATCGGCCCGCATCCGTCAGGGTGATGCCCCGGGCGGAGCGGACAAAGAGCGCAGCGCCCAGCTCCTTTTCCATCTCCTGGATATGCCGGGTCAGCACCGGCTGGGAGATGAACAGCAGATCGGCTGCCCGATTGATGCTTTCCACCCGGGAAAGCACCTGGAATTCCCGCAGAAGCTCGGTGGTCATGCCTGTGCCTCCTCTCCGCCGGCGCTCTTCCGGACGAAATCAAAGAAATCCCGTACAAACCGGATGACCTCCGGACGAATGGGCTCGGCGGCGGTGTAAAGCCAGGGGCAGGCGGGAAAGGGCACCTCCGTCAGGGGAATCTCCACCGACGCGGGAATGTCCACCAGGTGGTAGGGGGTCAGCAGCAGGCCTTTTCCCATGGGCACCAGGAATTGGAGCAGCTCCCGGGAGGTGCCGGAGTCACAGACGGTATACCGGATGCCGGAGGCCTCCAGGTTCCGCAGCTGAAAGGCCCGGGCAGTGCTCCCGGGAGAATCGGGATAGAGCAGGAAGCATTCGCCCTCCAGCTCCTTCAGGGTCAGCACGGAACGGCCGGCCAGGGGATGGACCGCGGGCAGGATGACTCGCTGGGTGGCCCCGGTGATCTGACGGCGGGCGATCCCCTCAGGTACGGGATCCTCAGGCCCGGTGGCGAAGAAGACGTCCAGGGATCCGTCCAGCAGGGCGTCGAAGGGAGAGATTTCCCCGGCGATGATCAGCCGGAGCTGCAGCTCCGGGTTGGCCGCGTTCAGCTGGTCCAGCAGCGGCCCCAGATGCAGGGGAAAGGGCGCGTCGGCGGCCAGGGTCAGGCGGTCATAGCGGTGCTCCTTCAGGGAGCGCAGCTCATCCGCCACGGAAGCGTAGCGGGAGAGAATCTCCCGGGAATTGCCCAGCAGACAGCGCCCCGCGTCCGTCAGGATCAGGGCCCGGCCCTCCCGGTCGAACAGGCTGGTGCCCAGGCTCTTTTCCAGCCCCCGAAGCCGCGCGGAAAGGGTGGCGACGGAAAGGCCGAGGCGGCGGGCCGCGGCGGAAACGGAGCCGCATTCCGCGATGCGGGCAAACTCCCGCAGACGATCCAGATCCATCCGGAGACCTCCTTTGGAGCCATCGGGAAAGCCGGCGCTTTCCCCGAACAGAACATACTTTGTGCCGATGAGATTATCATAAATCCGGGGAAGCGCATCCGTCAAGCATCGGATGCGGGGGGATTTCCCCGTCGCGGCCGCGCTTTGGAACAGGCTCCGGGCCCGGCCCGGGGCGCGGCGGGATGCGTCCGCGGCCGGAATCATGCATCCGGGCAGCTCTTTGAGCGCCTCATATCATCCGCCGGGCAGTCTGCGGACCGCCGCGGGAACAGAAGGAGAGGAAGAACCATGTTTCAGGGAAATGACCGGATTCCGGTGACAAACCGGTCCATGGAGCTGTCGGAATGCCGGGACCGGTGGACCTTCAACGCGGAATATGACTGCTGGTGCCTGGAGGACGTGCTGTATACGGAGAAGGCACCGGTTCCCCTGTTCCAGCGGCTGTCGGTCTACGCTCCGAAAGAATACCTGCGGCCGGACGGCACCCCGGACCGGGCGGGACGGAACGGCGCCTTCACCGGGGGAAACGCGCCGGTGGTCTTTGTCAACAACGCGGCGGGCTACATGCAGATGCCCCATACCTGGCTGGGCGGTCCCCGGTGCGACGCGGAGAACTATCTGCGCCGGGGCATGGTCTACGTGACCGCCGGCTGCCGGGGACGGGAGTCCCGGGACACGGAGGGGAAGGCCTGCGGCAAGTCCCCCGCTACCCTGGTGGATCTGAAAACCGTGGTCCGCTTCCTGCGGCACAACCGGGAAGCCCTGCCGGGCAGCACGGACCGGATCGTGACCGTAGGCACCAGCGCCGGCGGCGCCATGAGCTCCCTGCTGGGACTGACGGGGGACAGCCCCCGCTACCTGCCCCTGCTTCGGGAGGCGGGCGCCTTCCTGGAGGAGAGCGACGTGGTCTTCGCTTCCCAGTGCTACTGTCCCATCATCGACCTGGATCACGCGGATCAGGCCTACGAGTGGTGCTTCCGGGCGGATAAAACCTGTGAGGACTCCCCGGCCGGCCCTGCGGAGACCATGGATCCCTTCCGGGAGGCCCTGTCGGCGGAGCTGGCGGATCGGTACATTGTCTATGTGAACAGCCTGGGACTGCGGCACCCGGGGACGGGGGAACCCCTGACCCTGGGACCAGACGGCCGCAGCGGCGCCTTCTATGATTACCTGATGACCTGCCTCGGCGACTCTGCCTCGGATTTTCTGGGCAGGCTGGGCCGGGGAGCGCTGAGGCTGCGCTGCACGCCGGAGGACTATCTGGCGGGACGATATGAGGAGCTGGTTCCGGCGCCGCCGGAAGACCTGAAGGACGCGGACCTGCACCATGTAGGCCCGGGCGCGGCCCTGCGGGAGGACGCGCGGCGGCCGAAAACCATGGGAGAGATGCTGGTCCGGCCCCCGAAGGGAACACCCTGGCAGGAACCGCCCCAGCGGATGATTCGCCGGCCGGGAAAGGACAAAAAAGCCTGGCTGGCCTGGGATGGCCGCCGGGCGGAGATCCGGGACCTGGATACCTATGTGCTCAGCCACCGGCGCCGCATGAAGCCCTGCACCTCCTTCGACGTGCTCCGGGGAAACAGCGGGGAAAACCAGGTGATGGGCACTTCAGACCGGGACTATATGCATTACAACCCCGAGGTGGGCCGGGCCATCGCCGGCCTGAAAGACCGCTTCCCGGAGGAGGCGGCCCGGTATGCGGCGGAATATCTGGCCGCGGAGGGGGATGAGGCCCTGGCGGCGCGCCGGTACCTGATCAACCCGATGAACTTTCTGGAAAGCGGAGAGGTGTGCGCCCGGGCGAAGCATTTCCGGATCCGGGTCGGCGCGGCGGACGCGGATACCTCCCTGAGTATCGCCATGACGCTGGCGCTGAAGCTGGCGGGCGAGGGAATCGACACGGATTACGCCCTGGTCTGGGATCTGCCCCACTGCGACGCGGACTATCCCGGGGAGGTGCAGGACTGGATTGAGCGGATCTGCCGGTAACGCATGGATCTTCTTTCGGTAGGCGCCGCATGAAACGGATCCCGAAGGTCCGGCCGTTTTCTGCGTGCGGATGCAAAAAATGACTTTCTCGCGCATCCGGGAAAGCCGGAATAGAAAAAACGCCGGCATGGGCCGGCGCTTTTTTCGGGGAAAGGAAGCCGGGCAGGGCTTCCTTTTCCGTCTCAGTTGTTGATGCAGGCGGCGGTGGTGTCCAGGATGGTGGCCTGAGCTTCGCCGTCGTGGTCCCGCTCCACCTGCTTTTTATCACATCCAGCGGTCCTTCAGAAGGACTTGTTTTCCCGCGGGGAGAAATGTATAGGAAGAATCCCGGCCTTTTTTGAGGTGAGCGGAAGACGGACAGGCCCTTTTCGGCCCGGAAGGAGAAGAAAGTGAAGAAGATTGTGGTTTGGATGCTGGCGGTGGTCTGGATGCTTTCCTGCTGCATGCCCTCGTGGGCCCTGGCGGAACAGGATCAGCCGGCCTATACCCTGGATCGGGTCGTGATCCTCAGCCGGCACGGCATCCGGTCCCCCATGTCCGGCAGCGGGTCCATGCTGGCGGACATCACCCCCCATTCCTGGTTTCAGTGGACCAGCCGGCCCAGCGAGCTTTCCCTGCGGGGGGCGGTGCTGGAAACCCTGATGGGCCAGTACTTCCGGCTCCGGCTGGAAAAGGAGGGGCTGATGCCGGAAAACTACCGGCCGGAGGAGGGGGCGGTCCGCTTCTATGCCAACGCGAAGCAGCGGACCCAGGCTACGGCGCGTTATTTTTCTGCGGGCCTGCTGCCCGTGGGGCAGGTTCCCATTGAGATGCACGCGGACTATGACAGCATGGATCCGGTGTTCAATCCCGTGCTGCACTTTGTCACGGAGGACTACACCCGGGACGTGCTGGCCCAGGTGTCCGAAGCGGGCGGCATCCGGGGCCTGGAGGGCATCCACGCGGGGCTGAAGGACGCGTTTTCCCTGCTGATGGAAGTGACCGATATGGCGCAGAGCGAGGCCTATCGCGACGGAAAATACGGCGATCTGATGTCCGGCGAGGCAACGCTTACGCTGACGGAGGGAAAGGAGCCGGCGATGCAGGGCGCTATCCGAACGGGAACCTCCGTGGCGGACGCCCTGATCCTGCAGTCCTATGAAGAGACGGACCCGGAGAAAGCCGCGTTCGGACATGCCGTATCCGACGGGGATCTGCAGCTGATCCACAGCATCGCTGACACCTATACCGAGATGCTTTTCGGCGCGCCGCTGGTGGCGCCGAACCTGGCGAACCCCCTGCTGCGGGAGATCCGGGCGGAGCTGACCGCGGAGGGAAGGCGGTTCTCCTTCCTGTGCGGGCATGACTCGAACGTTTGCAGCGTGCTGGCGTCCCTGGGAGTGGAGGACTATCTGCTGCCGGACGCGGTGGAGCAGCGCACGCCCATCGGCGTGAAGCTGGTGATGGAGCGCTGGCTGCGGGCGGACGGCACCGCCTGGTACCGGGCGGCCCTGGTTTACCAGTCGCCGGCCCAGCTGCGGAGCATGGAGCAGCTGACGCTGGAAAACCCGCCGTCGGAATTCCCCCTGCGCTTTGAGGGTGTGGAGACAAATGCGGACGGCATGATGTCGGAGGCGGATTTCCTGGGCCTGTTTGACCGGGCCATCGGGACCTATGAGGAGCTGCTGGAGCGCTACGCCCCGGAGGCCGCGGAGGATGCCGCCTGAGACGAAAACAGGATACTGCGCTTTTCTGCCCGCTGCTCCGCTCCTCCTTCGGTGGGGTTCGGATCAGAGGGACGAAATGGGTTCCCGAAGCTTCGGCTTTGGGGCCTTTTTTCGTGTGCTTTGAACAAGCTGATCAAAAAGACGAAAAAACGGTTTCCTTGTCTTGCTGCCAGACAAAAGAACCGTCCCCGTGTCTTGCCCGTGCCTTTCCCCGTGTCTTTGTTTCTTCTTTTTGTGGTTCGCAGCTTTTTTTCCGGGAAAAGGGCGGGGGAATGTGCTATTCTAGACTTGCCGAAGGGCAAGAGGCAGAAGCGGTGCTCCTGATTCCCGGCGGAGAGCAGGGAACGGGACTTGAACAGGAACGTTTCAGCATGATGCATCTGTAACTCAACAGGCAGAGCAGCGGTCTCTTAAACCGCGGGGTGCAGGTTCGATTCCTGTCAGATGCACGTAAGGCACGAACAGCAAAATCTTTTGCAGTCCTTCAGCAAACAAAAAGGTGCCTTGGCTTTAAAAGAACGGAAAGGAGAGGATCAAGATGTTTTTGGACCATTTAAAGGAGATGACAAATCGGACGAAGACGGAGAACGGCGCGGCAACGCTGCGCAGCACCGGCTCCGAGTGCCTGGATCTGTTTGCGACGATCGGCGCGATGCGGGCCCTGCCCGAGCTCGAAATCGAAAACCGGTTCGAACGGGCCTATGCGGAGAACCCGGATCTGGCGATGAAGATCCTCTTCTACGCGCGGGACATCCGGGGCGGCCTGGGCGAGCGGGCGGTATTCCGCACGCTGCTGACCTGGCTGGCTTATTGCGAAACAGCGGCCCTGCGGCAGAACCTTCCCCTGATCGCGGAATACGGCCGGTGGGACGACCTGCTGGAGCTGCTGGACACGCCCGCGCAGCATGATGCGGAAGCGGTTCTGTGCCGTCAGTTCCAGGCGGACCTGCTGGCCCTGCAAAAGGGCGAGGCGGTTTCCCTGCTGGGCAAGTGGCTCCCTTCCGTCAACGCTTCGAGCGAGGAGACCGTGCGGAAGGCGAAGATGCTGGCCCGGGCCTTCGACATGAAGGAGTCCCGGTATCGGAAGGCGCTGACCGCGCTGCGGGCGGAAATCCGGATTCTGGAGAACCGGCTGCGGGTCCGGGACTATACCTTCGATTACGCGAAGCAGCCTTCCCGGGCGATGTTCAAGTATCGGCGGGCATTCATGCGGAACGATCGGGAGCGGTATCAGGCGTATATGTCCCGGGTGAAGGAAGGCCGGGAGACGCTCCATACCGGCACGCTGATGCCGTATGATATCGTCGCGGCGGCGTATGCGGCGTCGGAGGCGGACCGGGCGACCCTGGACACGACCTGGAACGCGCTGGAAGACTTTACCCGGGACGAAAACAGCCTCGTGGTGGCGGACGGCTCCGGCTCCATGTATTGGACCCAGACGAGCCCGAAGCCGGCGGCGGTGGCCCAGTCCCTGGCGATCTATTTCGCGGAACGCAACCACGGCGCCTTCCGGAACCATTTCATCACCTTTTCCCAGACCCCGCGGATGGTGGAGATCAAGGGCCGGGATATCGTGGAGAAGGTCCGCTACTGCGAGACGTTCAACGAGTGCGCCAACACGAACCTGCAGGCTGTGTTTGACCTGATTCTGCACACCGCGGCGGCGCATCATGTTCCGCAGCGGGACCTGCCGGCCACGCTGTATATTGTCTCCGATATGGAGTTTGACAGCTGCGTGCGGAACGCGTCCCTGACGAACTTCGAGCAGGCCCGGCGGTCGTATCAGCTTCATGGCTATTCACTGCCCCGGATCGTGTTCTGGAACGTGGCGTCCCGGCACCAGCAGCAGCCCGTCCGGATGAATGAACGGGGTGTCGCGCTGGTCTCCGGCTGCTCGCCGCGAATCTTTTCCCAGACCATGTCCGGCGAAATGGATCCATATACCTACATGCTGTCCGTCCTGGGCGCGGCGCGCTACGCGCCTGTCCGGGCGGCCGGCTGATCGGAACGGGCGGCTTTATGCCCGGTGCGTATGACGCATGACGGCAATACGCCCGCTTCCCCAAAGGCACGCACAGCAAATATTCTGCAGATACCTTTTAAGTATTACGGCGCAGGTTCGACTCCTGCGTATGCGCGGATCGCAGCCAGCAAACCAACGTGCCTTGCGCAGTCCGGATATCCGGACGCGGGAAGCTTCCGGCGCATGAGCAAGCAGGCCGGAAAGGGGAAAAAGTTGCCCCGCGGGGCAAAACCCTTTATAATGAGCAGAGATGGACAATCGTTCATGTCTGCTTTTTTTGTACGGGAAAGGAGCCGCCATGGCCTACAGCGAGCTGATCAAGAATTTTGACCGGATCCGGGATTATATGCGGGAATTCTATCTGTACGGGTTCAAGAGCCGCAACGAATATACCCGGAAAAGCGCCCGATCCTATGACGACGAGCGGCGGCGGGTGGAAAGCTGGCTGGGCGCGTACATGGCCTTCCGGCAGACGCCGGAGGGAAAGAACGTCTTTCTGTCCATCGACAGCCGGGCCTCCCGGCATAATCCGCTGTATGCGGCCTGGAAAACCAGGAGCTTTACCGACGGCGACATCACGCTGCATTTTATCCTGTTTGACATTCTGCATGATCCGGATACAGCGCTGACGCTTATGGAGCTGAGCCGCAGGGTGGACGCGTATCTGTCCGAATTCCGGGAGCCGAAGGTCTTTGACGAGTCCACGATCCGGAAAAAGCTGAAGGAATACGCAGAGGAGGGCCTCATCCTGCGGGAAAAGCGGGGAAAGGCCGTCCTTTACCGGCGGGCGGCGGACCGGCCCCTGCCGGATGCGGATCTGCTGGATTTCTTTTCGGAGGCGGCGTCCTGCGGCGTGATCGGCTCCTTCCTGCTGGACAAAAAAGGGCCGCACGAGGATGCGTTCGCCTTTAAACACCACTATATCGCCTCGGCCATGGACAGCGAAATCACCTGCGCCTTGCTGACCGCCCTGACGGAAAAGCGAAGCGTGACCCTGCGGATCATCCGCTATCGGAGCAGCCGGATCAAAGAGCGCGGGGCTGTTCCGCTGCGCCTGCGGATCAGTGTGCAGAGCGGAAGACAGTATCTGCTGGCCTATCTGCCCGCGGAGGACCGGATCGTGTCCATCCGCACGGACCGGATCCTTTCGGTCCGCCCGGAGGAGATCTGCGAGGCCTTTGACCGGCACCGGCAGACGCTGGACCGGATGCTGCCGCATGTCTGGGGCATCAGCATGCCGCCTTCGGCGGATCAGCCGCTGGAGCGGATCGCCTTTACGGTGGTCTGTACGGAGGCGGAACCGCATATTCACCAGCGGCTGGAGCGGGAAAAAAGGTGCGGAACGGTGGAGCGGATCAGCGCCTGCAGCAGCCGCTTTTCCGCCGAGGTGTATGATCCCATGGAGCTGCTCCCCTGGGTGCGGACGTTTCTGTGCCGGATTGCGCATTTTGAATGCACCAGCCCGGGGGTGGAAAGCCGGTTCCAGGCGGATCTGGAGCGGATGTACCGGATGTACGGAGTGGAAGGAGGGGAAGCGGAATGATCTTCAGCGAGCTGTACGGCGCGTATTACAACGCGGTCGCCCGCATTCTGAAAGCCGCCTGCGGCCATCCGCTTTCCCGGGCGGAGCTGCGGAAAATCGTGACGCGGGAAGCCTTCGGAGAAAGCCTGCTGAACATCGAGCCGGCGCTCCTGGAGGAAAAGTGGCAGCTGCTCCGCGCGGACGGGACCACCCCCATCCGGAACGCGCCCACCCTGCCCATGACGATGCTGCAGCGCCGGTGGCTGAAGGCACTTTCCCTGGATCCCCGGATCCGGCTGTTTCCGGAAGCCCTTCCCGAAGATCCGGAGGCGGAGCCCCTGTTCCGCCCCGGGGATATCGATGTGTTTGACCGGTATGCCGACGGGGATCCCTATGAGGATGAAACGTATATCCGGCATTTTCGGACGGTGCTGCGGGCGATTCGGGAGCAGCGCCCCCTGCAGGTGGAGATGATCAGCGCCCGGGGCCGGATCAGTCGGCTCATCATGACGCCTGAGCGGCTGGAATACTCGGAAAAGGACGATAAGTTCAGGGTCTGCGGCCGCGGGTTCAAGCCGGTTTTTGTGAACCTGGCGCGCATCACGCAGTGTGAACCCTGTGAGGGGCAGATTCATGACGGAAAGGCGGAGGCCGAAGGGCCGAAAAAAAGGGTGGTGGAGCTGGAACTGGTGGACGAGCGGAACGCACTGGAGCGGGTGCTGATGCATTTCGCGCATTTCGAAAAGGAGGCGGAGCGCCTGGATGCGCGGCGCTACCGGATCCGGATCACCTATCAGGAGGATGATGAAACCGAAATGCTCATCCGAATCCTGGGCTTTGGTCCGGTGGTCTGCGTCAGATCCCCGGATGCTTTCGTCGGACTGATGCGGGAAAGGCTGCGGCGGCAGCGGGGGCTTTTCGGGGAAAGCAGAAAGACCTCCCCGGAGGGGGGAGGGCAGGACGGGTCAGAACGGCTGCCGGTTTCCGCCGGCGAAGGGCTGACGGCACCTTGAAGGGGCAGAGATAAAAGAAAAAAGGAGACGGTGAACCGTCCCCTGTCGCCTGAAAAGCAAAGAAAAAAGGAGACGGAGAAATGCCTCCTGTCTCCTGTGGATTCCGGGCCGGCAGTCTGCCGGCCCGGCTTTTTTCAGGTGGATGGACGGTCTGTTATCAGGCCTTGGCGACCTGGCTGAGGATTTTGGCGCTGCGGCTCAGGAAGGCGGTGATTTCCTCCGCTTCCAGGGGCTGGGCGGCCATGCGGGCCAGATCGTAGACCTGCTGGCAGAGCATCTTCGTGGTTTCGTCCTCGGGATCCCGCTGGGAGAGGGCGCGCACGGTTTCATTCCGGCGGTTCAGCACCAGGGTGAAGCGGTCCGGCAGGGGAAAGCGCTCGCCGTAGAGGCGGCTCATTTCCTTGTACCGGCGCATCTGTTCGTCCTCCGTTACCATGGCGGCCAGCTCCGGGTCGCCCAGGGACTCCAGCTTCACCTCCAGATCATCCTTGCCCAGGGCCTTGCGGAACAGATTCTGCAGGGCGTCGGCGTCCAGATCCTTGCCCTCCTCGGATTCCTCCTTCAGGCCGGCGATGTCCGCGTCCACCCGGGCGAAGGTCACCCGATCCTCCTCGGCGCCTTCCATCTCCAGGAAGGACATGAAGTTGGAATCGATAATGGTGTTCATCACCGCCACGTCGATGCCCCGGCTGGTATAGAGGCTGACGGACGCGGCCTGGCGCTTCTCGTCGGTGGTATAGTAGATCTTCTTGTCCGTCTTGTCGAAGTTGGCGGCCTTGTATTCGGCGATGGTCACGTACTTGCCGTCGGTCTTGCGCAGGAGCAGGGAATTCTTCACCTGGTCATAGAACTTCTTTTCCCGGATGCAGCCGTACTTGACGAAGGGGGCGATATCGTCCCAGTAGCCCTCGTAGGTTTCCCGCTCGGTATTCATGAGGGCGTTGAGCTTATCCGCCACCTTCTTTGTGATGTGGGCGGAAATCTTTTTGACGTAGCCGTCATTCTGCAGGAAGGAGCGGCTGACGTTCAGGGGCAGATCGGGGCAGTCGATGACGCCTTTGAGGAGCATCAGGAACTCGGGGATGACCTCCTTGATGTTGTCTGCCACGAAGACCTGCCCCGCGAAGAGCTTGATTTCCCCTTCATGGGTGCCGAAATCGTTCTTCAGCTTCGGGAAATACAGGATGCCCTTGAGGTTGAAGGGATAATCTACGTTCAGGTGGATCCAGAACAGGGGATCGTCGAAGTCCATAAAGACCCGGTGATAGAACTCCTTGTACTCCGCGTCCGCACAGTCGGCGGGCTTCCGGAGCCACAGGGGATCGGTATCGTTGATCTTTTCGGGCTTGGGCATCTCCAGGATCTTCTCGGTCTTCGGGGTGCCGTCCTCGTTCTTTTCATCCCCGACGGGAACGTCCTTTTCCACGGGCTTGGCGTTCGCGTCCTCCAGGTAGATGGGATAGGCCATGAAGCCGCAGTAGCGCTTCAGCACCTCCCGCACCCGGTACATTTCCAAGAATTCCTTTTCCTCTTCAGAAATATGCAGGATGATGTCCGTCCCGTGGGCGGTCCGGGAACCCTCGGCAATCTCGTAGCTCATGCCGTCCTCGGAAACCCAGTGCACCGGCTCGGCCCCGTCCTGGCAGGAAAGGGTCTCGATCTCCACCTTTTCCGCCGCCATGAACACGGAATAGAACCCCAGGCCGAAATGCCCGATGATGTCCCCCTTGCCCTCGTTTTTCCCGTCCTCAAACTGCTTCATGAATTCGGAGGCGCCGGAGAAGGCCACCTGGTTGATGTACTTTTTGACTTCCTCGGCGGTCATGCCGATGCCGGTATCGGAGATGCGGATGGTCTTCGCTTCCTTGTCCACCGTCACCTGCACGCGCATTTCCTCGTCGGTATCGGGATGCAGCATGCGGAACTTGGTGATGGCGTCGCAGGCGTTGGACACCACTTCCCGCAGGAAAATATCTTTATCCGAATAGAGCCACCGCTTGATGACGGGCATCATATTCTGCGCGTCGATGGAGACGCTGCCGTTTTCTTTCATCACAGCCATGAAAAAAAGATCCTCCTTCATTGTTGAGACCCCGCCCCCGGGGCGGGCTAAAATGGATTCCGGAGGGTATTGTAGCACCCCGGGAGGGGAATTGCAAGCAAAATTTAGCACTCACGCGAAAAGAGTGCTAACAAAAGAACGGGAACCGGCCGGCGCATTGAACTGGCGGGGAAGATATGCTATAATTCCGGCAATGGCGGCTGAAAAACAGAGAGGGCACGGAGGCGGAAGCACATGATGACGGACAGAACCCTGCGGGTGTTGGAATTCACGCGGATCCGGGAGATGCTGTCGGAGGGCGCCCTGACGGAGGGCGGACGGGAGCGGTGCCGGGCGCTGGTGCCGATGGACTCCCTTTTTGATATCGGGGAGGCGCAGCAGGAGACGGAGGAAGCCACGGTGATCCTGCAGTACGTGGGCGGGCACCCGCTGACGGAGTTCCCCGACGCCCGGGGAGCGCTGCGGGTCTGCGCCAAGGGCGGAACCCTGAGCCCCCGGATGCTGCTGGACGTGGCGGCGCTGCTGCGGGCCAGCCGGGCGGCGCGGGACGCGCTGATCACCGACCGGGAAAACACCCCCCGCCTCCGGGAAAAGGCGGAGACGCTGGCGGAGGTCCGGAATGTGGAGCGGGACATCACCGACGCCATCCTCAGCGAGGATGAAATCGCCGACCGGGCGTCCTCGGAGCTGGCCAATATCCGCCGGCACCTGCGGGGCGCCCAGGAGCGGATCAAGGACCGGCTGAACCAGATGATCCGCTCCGCGGGGATGCAGAAATACCTGCAGGAAAGCATCATCACCGTCCGCAACGGGCGGTATGTGGTTCCGGTCCGGGCGGAATACCGCAGCATGGTGCCGGGACTGGTGCACGACCAGAGCACCTCCGGGGCCACGCTGTTTGTGGAGCCCATGACGGCGGTGGAGATGGGCAACGAGATCCGGGAATGGGAGATCAAGGAAGCCCGGGAGATCGAGCGGATCCTGGCCTCCCTCAGCGCGGAGGTCGCGCCCTGGGCGGAAGCGCTGGAGACCAACGCCGAGATTCTGAGCGAGCTGGATTTCATCTTCGCCAAGGGGCTGCTGAGCCGGCGGCTGCGGTGCGTGGCGCCGAAGATGAACGAGCGGGGCTATCTGAACATCATCCGGGGGCGGCACCCGCTGATCGACCCGCAAAAGGTGGTGCCGTCGGATATCTATCTGGGGTATCCGGAGACGGACGCCGACCGGCCGGGCGGCCGCCGGAGCGGAAAGCAGAACGGCGCCGGCGGTCAGGCGCGGGAGGACGCGCCGGCCGAAGCCGCGGAAAGCCGGGGCCCCGGCTTTAACTCCCTGATCATCACCGGGCCCAATACCGGCGGCAAGACGGTGACCCTCAAGACCCTGGGGCTTTTGACCCTGATGGCCCAGGCGGGGCTGCAGGTGCCGGCGGAGCTGGGAACGGAGCTGTCCGTTTTTGAGCAGGTGTGGGCGGACATCGGGGACGAGCAGTCCATCGAGCAGAGCCTGAGCACCTTCAGCGGGCATATGACAAACATCGTCACCATCATGCAGCAGGTCACCCCGCGGGACCTGGTGCTCTTCGATGAGCTGGGCGCCGGCACGGATCCCACGGAGGGGGCGGCCCTGGCCCAGAGCATCCTGACGCGGCTTTTGCACATCCGGGTGCGCACGGTGGCGACCACCCACTACAGCGAGCTGAAGGCCTTCGCCATGACCACCGAAGGGGTGGAAAACGCCAGCGTGGAATTTGACGTGGAAACCCTGCGGCCGACTTACCGGCTGAGCATCGGGGTGCCCGGAAAGAGCAACGCCTTCGAAATCAGCCGCCGGCTGGGGCTGGCGGAAAACCTGATCGAAGACGCGAAAAAGCTGCTGAGCAGCGAGGAAATCCGCTTCGAGGACGTCATCGCCGACGCGGAATATCACCGCCAGGTGGCGGAGCGGGAGCGGCAGCTGGCCCAGGAGGCGAGCAGGGAAACCATCCGCATGCGGGACGAGGCGGAGAAGCTGCGCCGGGAGATGGAAACCCGGCGGGCGGAGAGCGTCCGGAAGGCGAAGGAGGAAGCCCGGCGGATCCTGCAGGAGGCCCGGCAGGAGAGCGAGAGCATCATCAGCGAGCTGAAGCGGATGAAGAAGGAATCCGGGAACGCGGCGGAGGTCAACGCCCTGCGGCACCGGCTGGACAAGGGCATCGACGAGATGAGCGAGGGCCTGGCGCCGAAGGAGCCCGGGGAGGGGGAGGCGCCCGCGACCCTGAAGCCGGGGGACCAGGTGAAGGTGCTGACCTTCGGCACCACGGCCAGCGTGCTGTCGGCGCCTAACGGCCGGGGCGAGGTGGAGCTGGCCAACGGAAACATGAAGTTCAAGGCCCGGCTGCAGGATCTGCGGCTGATCAGCCGCGCGGAGACGCCGAAGACCACGGTGCGAACGAAGACCGGCGCCATGACCCGGACGGTGCCCATGGAATGCGACGTACGGGGAATGAATCTGGAGGAAGCCATCGGGGCGGTGGAGATCTATCTGGACGAAGCGGTCATGGCCGGGCTGCACGAGGTCAGCGTCATCCACGGCAAAGGCACGGGGGTGCTGCGCAGCGGCCTGAGGCAGGAGCTGCGGCGGAACAAGCATGTAAAGAGCATCCGGCCCGGCATGTACGGCGAGGGAGAGGACGGCGTCACGGTGGTGACGCTGAAATAAGGCCGGCGCGAAGGCGCGAGGAGAACGAAAACATGAAGGATAAACCGAACATCC
>CADBTC010000197.1 GCA_902797445.1 uncultured Eubacteriales bacterium
ATGGGCAGGGGCATGTTGTAGGCGATGGACGCCGGGCTGCCCCCCAGCTCCAGGGCCGGGGCATAGACGGCGATCGGCTTAATCGAGGAGCCCACCGGCATGCGCATGTCCGTCGCCCTGTTTAGCGTTTTCCGGGTCGTCGCTTCCTCCCGGCCGCCGACGATGGCCTTCAGCTCACCAGTCCGGTAGTCCAGCACCGCGCAGGCCGCCTGCGGCTGGGGAATTTCCGTATAGGTGCCGTCGGAATTCCGGCTCCGGTAGACCTTGTCCGCCGGATCCCGCAGCGCGGGATATTTGTTCCAGGCGGCCAGGGTATCCTGTACCGTCTCCTGAATATTCGGATCCAGGGCCAGCTTCACCCGGTATCCCCCGGTCCGCAGTTCTTTCTCCATCAGGGCCCGGTTCGCCGCTGTGTCCTCCAGCTGCCGGAGCTCCAGAAAGATATCCACAACCTCGCTCACCGCGTATTCCACATAATGGGCATAGGGATACATGGCATCCCCCGCGGTGGCTGATGTTTCCAGAACCGCGGCCGTCTCCTCGTTCAGTGCCGCCTCGTACTGCCCCCGGGTGATAAACTGGTTCTCGTACATGCACCGCAGTACATAGTTGGTCCGGTTGTTGGTGATCGCCCGGTAATCCGTGTCCTCGCTCTTCCGGGTGTAGAAATTCCGCCGGGGATTGTAGTAATAGGGATTATTTGTGATCCCCGCCAGCATGGCGCATTCACGCAGGGTCAGCTCCCCCAGGCTTTTTCCGAAGTAGCCTTCCGCCGCCACCTGCACGCCGTAATAGTTCTCACCCAGATAAATGGTATTCAGATAGCTTTCCAGAATCTGGTCCTTGGAATATTTCTGCTCCAGCTGCATAGCCAGCCAGGCTTCCTGGATCTTGCGCTTATAGCTTTGTTCCGGAGAGAGCAGTGTGTTTTTAATCAGCTGCTGTGTAATCGTGGATCCGCCCTGTGTCCCGCTGGAGGTCAAGTTATTGACCAGCGCGCCTACGATCCGCTTCAGATCCACCCCACTGTGAGAATAAAACCGGGCATCCTCCACCGCCACATAGGCATTGCGCAGCTGCTGCGGCATGGCCGCAAGGGACACCATAACCCGGTTTTCCGTCCCTTTGTATTCGGTAATCAGGTTTTCGTTGCAATCATAGATGAAGGAGGTCTGGTCCTGCCCGTCCAGGGCCGCCGTATCCAGCTCCGGCGCTGTTTCCACGTATCCCTTGGCAATTCCCAGCACCGCGCCTGCCAGAGCGATTCCTCCCAGGAAAAGAATCAGCGCTGCGACCCGGACCACGTTTACCGCCACGCTCAGAATGAAATTCGGCTTCCGCAGCCCGGGCTTGAAAAACCGGCTTTCCTTCTTTCGTCTCCGGGTTTTTTCGTCGTGCATGCCTTCTTCTATAGGATCGTTCTCCTCCGGGAACGTCTCATCAGGATACGATTCCATATTTTCCTCGTCCGCCATGGCTTCATCCCTGTATGCGTCATCCCCGGCACCGGGATTTCTCTTCCGTCCGAACATGCTTTTGCCTCCTTTCCCTGCCGTCTTCCGCCCATTTTACCATAAAAGGATACAGAACGCAAATAATCCGAAATATATTTGTAACAATCAATGGGTGCACAGCCGGTCTCCGGCCACGGTCACCCTCAATCCTGTGCACAAAAAAAACCCGCCGACTGTCCGGCGGGCCTTTTTTAATGATTAATCAGCTGTATAGGGCATCAGCGCGATGGCACGGGCGCGCTTGATGGCCTCGCTCAGCTGCCGCTGATGTTTGGCACAGTTGCCGCTCATCCGGCGGGGCAGAATCTTGCCGCGCTCGTTAGTGAAGCGGCGCAGACGGTTCACATCTTTGTAATCGATATAAGCGATCTTATCAACACAGAAAGCACAAACCTTCCGGCGGGGACGGCGTCCTCCGCGGGGACGGGGCCTTCTCTCTCCACGTTCTTCAGACATGGGGCTTACCTCCTTACTCAAGACTTAAAAGGGCAGTTCGTCGGTCTCTACCTGGGTGAAGCCGGCTGAAACGGTATCCGCGGCTGAAACGGCAGGCGCAGCCGGCGCGTATCCGCCGGTCATGCCGTCGCCCTCTCCCCGGGGAGAAAGGAACTCAACGTCTTCCGCCGTAACCTCCAGGGACGCGCGGGTGCTCCCGTCGTTAGCCTGATAGGTCCTCACGCGGACGGATCCGGTCACCGCAACTTTCCGGCCCTTGGCCAGATACTTACTGCAGTTCTCCCCCAACTGGCGCCAGGCGGAAACGCGGAAGAAATCCGCTTCCTGCTGCTGTCCATTCTGGGCATCCCGACGGCCGCGGCGGTTGACTGCCACGGTAAAATCGCATACGCTGTCCCCGGCAGTCGTGCTGCGCAGCTCGGGGTCACGGGTCAGATTGCCGATAATCGTCAGCCTGTTCATTCAGCCATTCCTCCCCTTATTCCGCATCAGTATCCGCAGCTGCTTCCTCAGCGGCCGGCGCTTCTTCAGCGGCGGGCGCTTCATCCACAGGCGCGGCCGGACGCACAGGGCGCGGCTTCACGGCGGAACGCTTTTCGACCAGCTTTACGACCAGATACCGCAGCACGTCTTCGTTGATCTGCAGATTCCGCTCCAGCTCCCGCGGCAGCTCCGCCGGAGCCTGGAAGGTCACGATCACGTACCAGCCCTCGGTCTTGTAGTCGATGGCATAGGCCAGGCGGCGCTTGCCCCAGGTCTCATCCACCTTCTCGATCTCGCCACCATTGGCCGTGATCAGGCCGGAAACCTTTTCAATCAGCTCTTTGCGAGCGGCTTCCTCCAGACCCGTGTCAATGATGTAGATCATTTCATACCTGTTCATCATTCTTTCACCTCCTCACGGACTTATGGCGCTGCATCCCGCAGCGCAAGGATGTGCC
>CADBTC010000198.1 GCA_902797445.1 uncultured Eubacteriales bacterium
GAAAAGACAAATATATTTCTGAATTTCCTGTGAACGCATCTCCCACCGGCCGGCGGGAGGCCGTCTTCTCCTCCCACCCAGCGTAGCATTGTGCGGCAGGTTTCCTGTTGCCAGACAGTCCAAGCCCGCTTGCACCGCGTGCCGGGAGCATCTGGCCAGCCAATCCCGGCCTGCAGAAGGGGACAAAGTCATAATCGGTCAGAAATGGGAAAGCCCTTGCTTTTCGGCGGGGTTTCGCTATAATAGGGGCGAAGTTTATCTCGCAGGAGGTTTGTGCGTATGGCAGCAAAGGACATTCGGTATATCGGCGTCAACGACCATGACCTGGATCTGTTCGAAGGGCAGTACATCGTTCCCCGGGGCATGGCATACAATTCCTATGTGATTCTGGATGAAAAGATCGCCGTCATGGATTCGGTGGATGCCCGTTTCGGCGAGGAATGGCTGGGTAATCTGGAAAAGGCCCTGGAGGGGCGCAAGCCGGATTATCTGATCGTGCAGCACATGGAGCCCGATCATTCCGCCAACATCTTCCGTTTCCTCCAGGCCTATCCGGAGGCCGCGGTGGTGGCTTCCGCCAAGGCTTTCCAGATGATGAAGAATTTTTACGGCTCCGATCTGTCCGACCGGAATCGCGTGGTCGCGGGGGAAAAGAGCACCCTGAGCCTGGGAAAGCATACCCTGACCTTTATCACAGCCCCCATGGTGCACTGGCCCGAGGTTCTCTTCACCTGGGATGAGGCCGCCCATACCCTCTTTTCCGCCGACGCCTTCGGCAAGTTTGGCGCCCTGGATGTGGAAGATCCGGAAGGCTGGGCCTGCGAAGCCCGGCGGTACTATTTCGGCATCGTTGGCAAATACGGTCCCCAGGTGCAGGCGGTGCTCAAAAAGCTCGCCGGTTTGCCCATCGAGACCATCTGCCCCCTGCACGGCCCGGTGCTGGACGGGGATCTGAGCGAATACCTGAACCTGTATCAGACCTGGAGCACCTACGGCGTCGAGTCCGAAGGCGTAGTTATCAACTATACCTCCGTCTACGGGCATACTGAAGCGGCCGCCGAAAAGCTGGCAGAGCTGCTGAAGGCCCGCGGCTGCCCGAAGGTGGCGCTCAACGACCTGGCCCGCTGCGATATGCCGGAGGCGGTGGAGGATACCTTCCGCTACGGCAAGGTGGTTCTGGCCACCACCACCTACAACGCGGATATTTTCCCCTTCATGCGGACCTTTATCGATCACCTGACGGAGCGGAACTGGCAGAAGAAGACCGTGGGTCTCATCGAGAACGGCTCCTGGGCCCCCATGGCCGCCAAGGTCATGAAGGGCATGCTGGAGGGCTGCAAGGAGCTGACCATTCTGGAGCCGGCGGTAAAGATCACCTCCGCCCTGAGCGCGGAAAGCGAAGCGCAGCTGGAAGCCCTGGCGGACGCCCTGATGGCCTGATCCGCCTGTTTCCCCGGGCGCTTTCGCAAAAACACCGCGCAGCAAATCGCTGCGCGGTGTTTTTTCTGTCTTTTTCTTCCGGCAGGAGCCATCCCGCCCCGCCGGCGGCTTCCGTCATTTTTCCGGTTTCGCGATCTCCCGGATCATCTCCAGCACCCGCTGGGTGCCGTCGGCCGGCGGCGCATCCCGCAGCGCTTTTTCCAGCTGCTCCCGATCCGCCCAGGTCCGCAGGATCGCCTCTGTCAGGCTCTCCGCTGTCATGTCCTCCTGCATCAGCACCCGGCACAATCCCCGCTTTTCCAGGCTCCGGGCATTGAGAATCTGGTCGCCCCGGCTGGCGCCCTTCGGATAAGGAACCAGCAGCATCGGCCGGCCCAGATGCTGGAATTCGCACAGGGCGTTGGCGCCAGCCCGGCTCAGCACCATGTCCGTCGCCGCCAGGGCATCCGGCAGCTCAGCGTCCAGGAATTCCTTCTGGCAGTATCCTTCCGTCCCCTCCATCTCCGGCGCCAGGTTGCCCTTCCCGCAGATATGGGCCACGTCAAAGATCTCCGTCAGCGCGGGCAGGGCTTCCCGCAGCGCTTTGTTTACGCTCTGTGCCCCGGAGGAGCCGCCCATCATCAGCAGCACCGGTTTCTTTCCTGAAAAACCGAAAAGCTTCAACCCTGCCTCCCGGCTGCCGGAGAACAGCTCCGGCCGCAGGGGGGTCCCGGTCATTTCGGCCTTCTTCCCCAACGCCTGCGCACATTCAGGAAAGGTGGTAGCGAAGCGCTTCGCGAAGGGGCGGCACAGCCGGTTGGCCAGCCCGGGGGTCAGGTCGCTTTCATGGCACAGGACGGGAATCCCGTGCAGCCAGGCGCCGAAAACCACCGGCACCGCCACGAAGCCTCCTTTGCTGAAAACCACGTTGGGTCGGATTTCCCCCATGAGCCGGGCGCTCTGGATGGCACCGGCGATCACCCGGAAGGGATCGGTAAAATTCTGCCAGGAGTGATACCGGCGAAGCTTTCCGCTCTTGACCGCGTGATAATGAATCCCCGGCACCGCCCGCATCTTCGGGGCTTCCATGCCGTTTTCCGTTCCGATATAATGGATTTCGTATCCTTCCGCCCGCAGCGAAGGAATCAGGGCCAGATGCGGCGTCACATGCCCCAGGGTTCCCCCGCCGGTCAGCACGATTTTCTTCACAGTTCGATTTCCTCCTCTTCGGCCTCCCGCGGCCCTTCCGGC
>CADBTC010000199.1 GCA_902797445.1 uncultured Eubacteriales bacterium
GAAGGTGGTGTAACAGAAGGAAAATCCGATCCACTTTCGAAGAATCAAAGATGAACGGAATCACTGCTTTGGAAGATACCCGAAACCGTCAAGGTATATGATGCTGTGCAGTCCAACACGGTGTAAGCGAAGCCCCAGATCTGCCTGCCGATGGCAATTGTACTGCACATGCTTGCAGATACATTCCCGGCACTGTACCAGAGAAGTGTCCTTCCTTTGTGGGCGGTCGAGGCATGGGGCGCTTTCTGGGCTGGCGCAATTGTATTCATCGCCGGGAAACTATACGCCTGCCTGAATCATCTTTTTGATTCGCTTTATGATTCTTGATGCCCATCACGATAGTCAAACCATTCCACATCGGCGAACGCATCGTCTCCGCGCAAATCCTGGCAGCCGAAACCCACCATCGCGGAAGAAAAGCCGTTGCCTTTCACATACTCGTCCGACAGCTTTCGCATATCCAGCACCGGACCCACAGGCTGCTTTTCGCGGCCGGGTATCGCGTAAGAGAAGCGCAGATCGCCGCCGTCCACCTTCGCGGACAGATCGATCGCCTTGCAGCTCTCTGGCAGCGGATACACGCCATGGCTGTGGGCCGCGCCATTGTCGCAGGAGAAGACCGCCAGCACGGGCTGGCCCTCTTCGTCCGCCGTCTTGCACAGATAATACCAGTTATTGCAATTATAGATGAACACCAGGCCAGCCATCTGATAAGGCGATTCCGTCTCAAACTCCATGTGCATTTCGCACTCGCATTTCAGGGAAGACACCGCGCGGGCCAGCAGGTGCTGCCGGTAGTGGGAACACAGCGAATTTCCGCCATGCACCCGCACCCAGCCCTCGCGGGACGAAAGGTCGATGCCGCAATTGGGCCAGTTGCGGCGCAGGGTCATCCACTGGTCAGGAATCCCCCGGGAGAAAATCGTACGCTCCGGCACTTCCGGGAAGGGATGCTCCGGCACATCGGGCGCTTCGAACCACAGCTTTGGCGTCGCGGTGGATGTTTCCCCTTTGATGCGGGGCCAGCCGTCCTCCGGCCAGTCGATATTCTGGATTGCCGCCTCCCGGCCCAGAATGCTCCATTTGCCCTCCAGCGGGCGGGAGCACAGGTGCGCCATATACCAGTTGCCCCACGGATCACTCACATATTGCCCGTGACCGGCGCGCTGCAATTCGCAGTCGGTACCGGTGCTTGAAAGCATCGGGTTCTGAGGATCGACTTCGTAGGGGCCGAACAGACTGCGGGAGCGCGCCATTGTAACACAATGACCGAACTCCGTGCCGCCCTCCGCCGCCGTGATGTAATACCAGCCATCCTTCTTCATGATGTTTGGGCCTTCCGTCACGCCCCGGTCGGTGCCCTCAAACACGAGATGCGCCTTGCCAGTCACCCGCCTGGCTTCAGGATCATATTCCTGCACCGTCACGCCGCGAAAACGTTTCAGCTCTGTCCTGTGCTCCATTGTCTGGCTCACGACATACTTGCGTCCGTCATCCTCATGGAAGATGGAGGGATCAAAGCCAATGCTGTGCAGAAAGACAGGCTCGGACCAGGGGCCGCGCACATCCTCAGCCGTGATCAGGAAATTGCGGGTATCCTTGTAGCGGTGGGCACTGGTATACACAATCGTATACGCCAGATAGAACAGCCCATCGCAGTAGGTCAGATTAGGCGCCCAGATGCCGCAGGAGGGATCTATGCCCTCCATGCTGACAGCCACGTCATCCTGCAGCGCGCCGGGCAGGCGCTCCCAGTGGATCAGATCTCGTGAATGATAAATGCTCACACCCGGCATCCACTCAAAGGTAGACGCCGCGATATAATAGTCCTCCCCCACCCGCAGGATGCTGGGGTCAGAGCACCAGCCGCCGGGGATCGGATTCCGTACCTTTTTCATATACCTGCCCTCCTTTATCAAAGCCCATCCTCAGCGCGAACACATTATCCCTTCAACCCCGTGGTGGCAATCCCTTCCACAAAGTATTTCTGCGCCGCGAAGAACAGGATAATCAGCGGCAGCACCGCAATGCAGGAGGCCGCCATCATCTTCCCCCAGTTCACCACGCTTTCCCCGTCCAGGGAGAGCCTGAGCCCCAGGGAAACAGTATACTTCGTCGCGGAATTAATGAAGACCAGGGAATTGAAGTAATCATTATATGTCCACATGAACTGGAACAGTCCCGCGGAGAACAGGGCCGGAACCATCAGCGGCAGAAGAATCTGCACCAGCGTCCGGAAGGTGGAGCAGCCATCGATATAAGCTGATTCGTCCAGATCCCTCGGCAGTCCCCGCATGAACTGGATCAGCATATACACGAAAAACGGAGCCGCGGCCAGGGCGGCCGGAACATAGAAGGGCATATAGGTATCCACCCACCCCCAGTCCGCGTACATGGCATAGCGGGGAATAATGACCACCGCGTTGGGCAGCATCAGGGTTCCGATCAGGATTCCGAAGAGGAGCTTCTTCCCCGGGAAATTAAACCGCGCGAACCCATAGGCCACCAGGGTGGAAGAAACCAGGGTCAATGCCACCGTTGGCATCACCAGCTTAAAGCTGTTCCAGAAAAAAGTCGCGTAGGAGTTCCGGCCGGTACCTGCCCAGCTTTCCCCGAAATTATGAAAGAGATAGACGAAGTACTGCCCGAAGCTGCCCCCCTCATGCTCCGCCAGCCAGCTGTGAAAGCCCGCGGAGGTCCAGGCCCGGGGTAAAAGTCCCGTGCTCCCAAAGATTTCCTCGTTGGTTTTAAATGCCGCACAGAACATCCACACAATGGGGAAAATCAGAATAATTCCAATCAGGATGATCAGCAGATAGGAAAAGAAGGTCCTTCCCACAGTCTTTTTCTTCATTGTCTTTTCCCCCTTCATCAGTCATCGTAACTGACCCAGGCCGATGAGAACCGGAACAGCAGCAGGGTTACTGCCATAATGATCAGAAACATCACCCAGGATATCGCGCTGGCATATCCCATCTTAAAATTGGTAAAGGCTTCCTTGTACAGTTTCAGCCCCATGACGTACGTGCTCTTCAGCGGTCCCCCATTGGTGATGACCGAGGAAGAGGTAAAGTTCTGCAGCGCCTGAATGGTTTGCATGATCATGTTAAAGAACAGAATCGGGCTGATCTGGGGGATGGTTACATGCCAGAACTGATGCCAGGAATTGGCGCCATCAATGGAGGCCGCCTCATACAGGGACTTGGGCACCTGCTTCAGGGACGCGAGGAACATCACCATGGAGGAGCCAAACTGCCAGATCTCCAGGGAACAGATGGTTCCCAGCGCGTAGCGGGGATCGCCCCAGAATTGAATGGTTTGTCCCCCCAGGACGTTGATCCAGGCATTGATGATGCCATTATCCTGGAACAGGATTTTCCACAGCACGGAAACCGCCACGCTGCCACCGAAGAGGGAGGGAATATAATAAATCGTCCTCGCCAGATTGATTCCCCTCATTTCACGGTTCAGGAACATGGCCACAGCCAGCGAAAGAATCAGCTTCCCCGGCACAACGACGATGGTGAAAATACCTGTCGCCCGCAGGGAACGGATAAAATCCGCGTCACGGTTGAACAGGCGGATATAATTATCAAGGCCGTTGAATACGGGCGTGGTGCCGAGCTGATAATTACAAAATGAATAAAACAGGGACATCACAAACGGATACAGCTGCAGCAGCAGGAATCCAATCAGCCAGGGAGCCAGATACAGATAAGCCTGATAGTCCCGGCGGGTATATTTCCGCCTTTTGTTTTTCTTCGGCGCAGTCATCGCGGTCATCGTTCTTCCTCCATCCGCATCAATGAACATCGCATGATAAGAAAAAGGAGAGCCCCGGTACAAAGCGAGGCTCTCCCCAGGTTACACTGGTTCAGGAAAAATACGGATTACTTGGACGCAGCGTAGTCAGTCCACTGATCGAACACATTCTGCGCTTCCTGCTCGGGCGTCGCGGCGCCGTAGCCCACTTCCTCGATGGCGTCCCACATGATCTGCTTGGCTTCGGAGCCATTGTAGAGGGAGTCATCCGGGATTCCGGAGTAAGAGGTGCACACGTCGCAGGCCTGGGCCAGCAGATCGCTGATCAGTCCCTTTTCCGCGCAGATTTCGCGGGCACGTGCGGTCGGGGGCACGGAGCGGACGGAGCCCAGGGTCGCCATGGCGGTCTCATCGTTGTAGAAATAGTTCAGGAAGTCCACGGCCACATCCAGGTTGGCACTCTTGGCGTTGATGGCGAACACCTGCGGGCAGTTGGAGTTCCAGGCCGCGATGTCGGAGCCCGCGGTCAGGGGGAACTTGCCGGCGGAGAAGGTGTTGTTCGGCGCAGCGGCAGCCAGGGTCTCGCAGGTGGAGGTGTAAGCGAAGCAGGCCACGTACTTGTCCCCGGAAACCCAGTTGGGATCGTTCTGCATGTTGTCGCCTTCGTAAGCGGCCATGTAGGACACCGGCGCGACGACGTTTTCATCAAACAGACGCTTCACAAAGGTGAACACCCCCGCCAGCTCTTCCTCGGAGTAGTTCAGCGTCTTGGTATTCGGATCAAAGTAGGTCTTGCCTTCATAATTCTGCTTGGCCCAGGAAGCGACCGCCACGGCGATCATGGTCTTGTTGGCCTCGAACAGATAGACTTCAGGATCCGCCTCATGCACCTGCTTCGCCCAGGCGAACAGGTCGTCCCAGGTATACTGGGTGTGGAAGTCCAGGCCGAACTTGGCGGCCATTTCATTGTTCACCAGAATCGCCGCGCCGGATACGCCGGAAGGCACGCCGTACTGTTTGCCGTCAAAGCCGCCGTTCATGGGCAGGCTGTAGTAGGCGGGATCGCCGAGGCTGAAATCGAAAGCGGTGGTCTTCAGGTCCACCAGATAGCCGGCGTCGCTCAGCGCGTAGGAAGGCAGGAAGGCGGGGTCAATCTGGATAATATCCGGAGCGGTGCCGCCGGACAGCTGGGTCGCCAGCTTGTCGTTATAACCGTCGGAGGAGCCATACTCGGGCTCGATGGTCACGTTGGGATGCGCCGCTTCATACTGTTCGATCACCGCGATCGTCGCCGCGTGACGCTCATCGCCGCCCCACCAGGAGAAGCGCAGGGTAACACTGTCTTCCGCCAGCGCGACCACAGGCAGAGCCATGCACAGCACCAGCAGCAGAGCCAAGATTTTCTTCATTTAAGAATTCCTCCTTTTGTTTTCCTCCCGGAAATCCGGGATTCATTGTCTGCATCCTATCAGAATTCTCCTCCACCGGGAATGTCGCAAATTTGGAAAAAAGTTGCAGGATTTGCGCAATTGTTCCTTGAAAGATATCATTTTTTGTCCTCATCGCAAGAAATGATATATGGAATCTCGAAACTGATGGTTGTCTCCTCAAAGGGAACGGAGCTGATCCGCAGCTCGCTTTCCCCGCCATAGCGCAGAAGCAGGCGCCGGTTCAGATTTGTCAGCCCGATGGAGCGGGCATTGGCGTCATGAATGGTTTCCAACAGCTTCTGCCGCTCCTCCTCAGTCATGCCCGTTCCGCTGTCCGTTACGGAGACCAGAAGCCTGTCTCCCTTTTTCTCTGCCCGTACCCAGATGTATCCACGCTCCTTCAGGCCGTTCAGCCCATGGATCATGCTGTTTTCCACCAGGGGCTGCAGCATCATCCGGAACACCTGCGCCTGCTGCAGCGCTTCCTCCACCTCGATGTACAGCACAAACTGATCCCCAAACCGATACCGCTGGATATCCACATATCGCTTCAGGCACTTCAGCTCATCCGCCAGCGTCACAGGCTCCTGAGGGCTGGACAGCGCATATTTCAGAATACCAGACAGGTCATGAAAAACGTCGGACAGCTCCTGCCTGTCCGCCTTTCCGGTCAGTATCGCGAAATCCATGGTCTGCAGCGTATTGTACAGAAAATGAGGATTGATCTGCAGCTGCAGAGCCATCAGTTCCGCGTTCTCCTTGCGCAGAACCTCTTCCTCAACCCGGTTCCGCAGGGCGTTATCCTTCAGATACATATAGACGATATTGTCCATAATGATATCCGACTCATCCCGGTGCTTCTGAAAATCCGGCTTTCTGACCGGCCTCTCATGCATCGCGTCATCGAACATCTCAATGATATCATGCATCTGGGCCGACAGCTGCCGCGTGGTCAGCCAGGCCAGAATCATCACCACCGCCAGATCCACCAGCAGGATCAGCGCAAAGGTCCGCCATACCTCAGCGGTCGCAGCGTTCATTGTACGCCTGGGAATCCCGCACAGCAGGACGAAGTTATCCCCTTCCATCCGGTCAAACAGGAAGCGCTCCCCCGCTGCGGGCTGCCATTTCCCGTCGGCGCTCTCCAGGGCGGAGGCAATCTCTTCCTCCCGGAAAGCCAGGTTCCGTAAATCGTTGGTTACGGAGATCAGCGTTTCTCCCTCCGCGTTCAGCACCATCAGATGCTCACTGCTGCGGTGCAGGAGCATTTGCAGAGACCGGCTCCAGCGTTCCGGATTGATATACAGAACCGCGCACCCCTGATCCTGCAGCATCCGACGGATCATCAGGATCCAGCTCCGCCCGTTTGCATCCGTCACCTTCCGGACGCTGATACGCTGTTCCCCGGCCATGGCCTGATAAGCGTCCCGCCAGGAAAAATCTGTCATAATGGACAAAAACTCAATGCCCGGGCCGTCAGAGGTTAACGCCCGTGGCGCGTCATCCAGCCACAGCACAATCCGCTCCAGGGTCGGATTGCCGTCCACCATGCTGCTCAGCGTGGTCCGAAGGGAATACAGAAAAGCGCTGTCGATATAGGAAATTTCATCATTTGACAGTATTCGGTCCAGGGCCATACGCATCCGGGAGGATCCCGTCAGCAGGTCGTTCTGCTGGGTCAGCCCGTTCAGGGTCAGATCGCAGTTTTCCAGCGCCGCCTCCAGCGTCATCCGTCCATCGTACCGCAGCTGTCTCTCCTGGGAGGAGATCGCGCTGTAAAGGAAAACGGCAAACAGCAGGATAGTCGGCACCATCATGATCAGAAAGTATTTAATGGCCCGCCGAAGAAAAAACTTCCTTTTCATTCCTGCTCTTCCTTCCCGCGGCGCCGGTATTCACTGGGCGTCCAGCCGGTATAGGCCTTAAAGGCGCGACTGAAATTGTTCGGGCTGTCGTACCCCACGTCATAGGCCACATCATAGGCCCGGTAATCCGGATTATCCAGCAGTTCGCAGGCCCGCTCCATCCGCAGTTCCAGCAGGCGGTCCACAAAGTTTTTGCCGCTGTATTCCTTATAGATTCTGGAAAGGTAGGAAGGGCTCAGCGCGACCCGCTTTGCGCACCGGGTCAGGGTCGCGTCCTGCAGATGTCCCCGCAGATATTCATCCACCTGTTGTATCAGCCCCTCATAATATCCGACAGGCTGCTCCGATGCGGACGGATTGCTTTCGTCCAGCTTCTCCTTCAGCTTGGCAAAGGTTTCCGTCAGCGCCTGATAGGTCAGGGGCTTCAGGAGATAATCCGCCACCCCCATCTGGATAGCGGAACGAAAGTATTCATAGTTCTGATAGCTGGAAAAGAGAACCACCTGGGTCTTCTCCCGGCCAAGCAGGCGCTGGCACAGCTCCAGCCCCGTCATATCCGGCATCTGGATATCGCTGAGCACCACGTCCACGGGATTCTGTTCCAGAAAATCCAACGCCTCCGCCGCCGAGGTGAAGGAGCAGACCACCTCAAACCCAATGTTATTCCAGGGGAACAGCTGTGCCATTCCTTCCGCGATCTTGGGCTCATCATCTATAATGATCAAACGATACATCCTCTGCCTCCTCCCGGCTATATCGCCCTCCGGTTTTCCCTGTCTTCCGAGAGCTTTTTTCTTTTGTTCCGCTCATCTCGCGACTCTCCCGCGGCTGATCCTCCCGCAGAATGTTCCACTTTCCGGAGCGGTACCGGTTGCCAAAGAGGAAGTTTACCGCCAGCCTTGCATTTTTGCAAGGCTTTTTCTTTTCACCTTCTGAAATTGCAACTCCGCCCAATATCCGGGGTTGAGCGCCTTTCCATCGTAAGATCACAGTGAAGGCCGGCCTCAAACGAACCTTGACA
>CADBTC010000200.1 GCA_902797445.1 uncultured Eubacteriales bacterium
CATGATTCCGGAGGACATATAAGGGTAAGGAGGTGCGAGAAGAAAATGAAGATGAAAAAGCTGAGAATCAGTCTGGCGCTCCTGGCGTTGCTGGCGGCCGCGCTGCTGCTGGGGGCGGCCGTGGGCGAACCCGCGGGGAAGCAAAAAAAGGACGTCAATCAGGCACAGGTATGGGAACTGGAGGCGCTGATCAACAGCGGGCATCCCCTGGGGCCGGATGAGAACGTGCCCAACGGAGGATATCCCGCCCCTGTTATCGTGACGGCGCCGAAGCTGGACAATATAGGGACGTGGCGGATCAATGATAATTTTTACGGACGGACGCTGCAGCGGAGCACCTTTGCCATCAGCATGCAGGAGGGAATCAGCTCCGATTATACGATGATTTATTACCGGAATTATACCGGCACCATGTATACGTTCTCCGGCGGGCCCTTCGTCAGCGGCGGGGCATACCGGGTCAGCATCTGGTATTGGTTTACCAACGGATCCTACGGGTATAACGAATATGATTTCCACCTTGCCGACGACGCGGCCCATACCTCCGTGACGGAAAAGGTGAATCAGGTGGTTCTGACCTGTAAGGCAGCCACGCCCTGGCAGACCGCCCTGAACCTGTATGACTGGCTGACCCATAATGCCTATTACGATCAGGCCCAGGAATTTTACGGGGTGGACATCCTGGTTCGGGGAAAGGGAACCAGCGACGCCTATTCCAAGGCGTATTACCTGCTGTGCAGAGCCGCCGGGATCCCCGTGAGCAGGGTGACGGGCACGGATGAGGGAGCCGGCCATGCCTGGAACGCGATCCTGATCGAGGGAAGCTGGTACTATGTGGATCCATGCTGGGATGATCCGGCGGGGGGCACGATCCCGACAAGCGGCAAGGAAACCCATGTTTATTTCTGCCTCAATGAGGATCTGATGTCTCTGGATCATACCAACGATAAAACGATTTTTTCCGGCCTGTGCGTGAACCTGGATGCGAACTATTATGTCCGGACCGGGAAATGGGACGAGATCGGAAACCTGAAATTCGGGGCAGGGTTTGCGAATCGGTATTCCGTCGAAATCGCCGGATATATCAATGGCGGGAAGGGGTACGGAACCGTCTTCTGTGCCAGCAATTACTGGGTGGGCTCCACCTCCTACCTGACATCGAGCGCGGCGGCCATCCGCGGATGGACGCTGCTGGCTTACGGGATGAGCCGGGACGGCCTCTCGACGACCGCGTACGGCGTGGTGAACGTCCGGGTCAGCTATGACCGGAGCGCAAAAGCCTTCCATTATGCGATGACGGGCTTCAGCGCGTATTCCAAGGGGACGCTGACGCTGCCCAAGGGGCTGACCGGCCTGACGGATGAAATGCTCAAGGGCGTGCCGGCCAACGTCCTGGTGGTCCCGGCCAGTTGTACGGTCGCTGCAGATACCGCTATTCAGGGCAGCCTGATCCATACGATTATCTTCATGGGGACCGACCTGACGATCAATAAGGCCTTCTTTAACGGAATCAGTCCCCTGCTGGTGCTTTGCCCGCCCGGTTCACCGCTGGAAACGAAGCTGAATGCCTGGGGAATCCTCCACAGCATTCCCTGAGAAAGGGATGCGGCTGCAGGGAGAGAGACAGGGAGGAGAGTCAATGAGGCACGGAAAGAAAAACCAAAGATGTCTTGCACTGCTGCTCTGCCTGCAGATGGTGATGCTGTCCCTGGGAGGCGCGGCGGAAGCGCCGGGCGCGGTGGTGGAAACAGGAAAACCGGCAGCGGGTATCGAGACCGGGACGACGGGAACGGATTTCGGAACGGCCGCGGAGCCCGCGGCTTATGTGCTGGGTGAGGAAGAACCCCGCCAGTGGAGGCAGGATCCGGAAAAGAAGGAGGAGAATTCATCCGGAACACCCGTGCCTTCAAATGAAGGTGTGGGAGACGGCTCTGATCATTCAGAATCGGAAGCAGAAAGGGTGGGAGATGATCGAAACAATTCGGATGCAAATGCCGAAAATGTGGGAGAACATCCCCAAGTTATGTTGCAAAATGTTACTGGTACAGAAAGGAATCCTGAGGATGCCGCAGAAAGCACTGCCGGCGTGAAAGAGGATGCAGAGGGTTACGACGGTGCTGCGAAACCCCATGCCGGGACGGAAGACACTTCGAATCCGGAAACGGTGATTCTGGTGGAAGAACCCGATGGATCGATGGAATCAGGGACGACAGGGGAAGCGCCGGAGGGACCGACTGAACCGGGAACGGCTGCCGAAACGGAAGAAAGGGGAGAGGGATCCTCACTGGAATCCTCGGAAGCAGCAGAGCTTCCGGACAGTGCGGACGCTGCTCCGGGAACGGCGAGGGCGGAGGAATCGGGCGATACAGATGCGCCTGAACAGCCGGATGGCATGGATACTGCCCCTGAAACGGCAGGGGCGGAGGAATCGGAAAATGCAGATGTGCATGAACCGTCAGATGCAGCTGCGGAAACGGTGAAGGTTGAGGAAGCGGACGCGTCTGAAGCACAGGCAGGTGGGGCGGAGGCTGAACCGGCGGAAGACGCGACGGTCCTGCCGGTGGAAACTCCGACATCAGAAGGACTCACCGGATTGGAAGAAACGGATCCGTCCGCTTCGTTGGAAGGGACTGGAACCGCTGGACCAGACGAGACTGGAAATGCCGAAACAGCAAACGGAGAGGGCGGCGCCTCCTCCCCCGCTGCACAGGTTTTCGACCTTTCCGTCACCGAGGCGGAAACGGAAGCTGCCTACCGGCAGCTGCGGTTCCACTTCATCAGCGAGGGACAGGAATATTACTGCTTTGTGACCGGACTGCGGACCGACGCGCCGGCGGGGCATGAGGGATTCACGCGCATGGCCCAGGAGATCGCGGACAGTTTTCTTCGGGGAGAGGGATTTACCCTCTCCAGCGAAACCGCTTTGGATCGGTACGGGCTGGAGCTTGAGCTGATCGACGCGGAAAAAATTGACGGGACGGCCCGGGGGGACCGGAACATGTGCTGGGCGGCCTCTGCGGCGGATCTGCTTGAGATGACGGGCTGGAACGTCCATGGAGACGAGGACGGTGCGTTCAGCGCGATCAGGGATGCCTTCAGCGATCTGGGGAGCTATCAGGAAGCAGGGATCAGCTGGTATCTGGACGGAATCAATACGGAACAGTATATTACCACCGGGGGACGGGTCGCGTATCGGGAACTGAATACCGGCGCTGCGCAGCAGCTGCAGCCGGGAACCGGCGGATACTGGACGGACTATGCCGCGGGTGAGGCGGCGCAGCAGCTTTCCACCCGGTCGGACGGCGCGGAAGTGCTGGATCAGGGACTGGAACAGCTGGAAGAGGGATATGGATTGGGCCTGGGCGCGTACTATTATCAGGATGAACGGTATCTGGGTTCCGCCCATGCCCTGACAGTGTTCGGATATATCCGGGAGATGCTGGAGCAGGCCGCCGGGGATCTGCGGGCGCTGATACTGGCTGATTCGGATGACCGGGCGGAGAATCAGGAAGCGGCCCCGGAGAATCGGCCCGATGAATACGTGATGTATCGGGTGGCGGAGCGTGCAACGGAGGAAGGAGAAACCTATCTGGAGCTGACGGATTACGGAGCTTCCTGGTATCAGGCGCGGATTGGAAACATTACCGTCCTGGCTCCCCGAAGCGCCATGGCGGCGAATCGGGAGACAGAAGGTACCCGGGATGCCCGAAACACGGCGAACCTGATTCCCGAAGCCATGACTGCCGTGGACGGGGATGGCTTTCTGGTCAGCGAGGCTGAAGCGGGAAGCGAAGTGACCCTGGAACTGGATTTCATGAACCGGGCATATGAGGCCCTGCCGGAAGGCGCGGTGATCCGGTATGCGGTGCATGTATATCTGAACGGAGAACTGACGGAGACGGTGGAAAGCAGCGTTGCAACCGAGGGC
>CADBTC010000201.1 GCA_902797445.1 uncultured Eubacteriales bacterium
ACAGCCGCGTTTTCCCACCAGAGGAAGGAATGCCGCGCGGGCGTCCGGTTATAGACCTTCATCCGGGTGTCGAAGCGTGCCTCTCCCGGCGCAAGATAAATCCCGACCATGCCTTTCATCCGGTCCAGCGGTTCATTTTCACTCATCCAGACCGTCACGGCGCCGTCCGCGTGCGTTTCCACCTGCACATCCGTCGGCATCCATGTGCTGGGCCTGTGATGGCACGGCCAGTTAAACTCACATCCGCCGGATATCCAGCTGCCCAGCATGCCGATCAGCGCGGGCTTGATCACATGCTGCTTGTAGAAAAAATCGTATCCCGTGCGCTTATCCAGGGCGGAATAGATCCGTCCCCCAAGCTCCGGCATGAGTTCAATCTTCAGGTACTCATTCTCCAGGGTGATCACCCGGAAGGGCCTTTCTTCCCGGTGCTCGCGATCCACCCGCATGACCACTTTGTTTGGATAGGGATTGCCGCTGGAGCGCTGGTGCACGCGGTTTTCCGCGAACATGGGAAGCTCTTCCGCAGGCGGCGAAGCATAAGAAGGCATCATTCGGATTTCATCCGTTACAATGACTTTTTTCATCGGGAACGTACCTCCGGTCATTTATCGGTCAGTCAGGAAGAAACCTCTCTTTTGCCTGAAAAAGTATACCATTCTTCCGCGGACGGAAACAGGGGAAAAACCTCCGATTTTTTCGTTAAAATTCAAAAGCGGCCGAAAGAGCTGTCTGAAATGCGGACCGCTCACCGAAAAATGCGTTGTTTTCCGCAGCAAAATCCGGTATGATAGAGATCGTCTGAACAGGTTCTTCCGGGTTCTTTTCGCCGATAGATAAGGAGAAAACGGAAACGATGCTGATTGCTGTCTTAACGGAACCAAATTTTCGCAGCTACCTATGGGCCAGACAGACACTGGCAGGGATTACCCAGGAAGCGGCGCGCCGGAAATACAGGCTGGTCACCCTGGACGCGGATGCCTACGAAGAGATCGACTACGATCATCTCTTTGGTCAGGAGCGGCGGATGCTGATTGTCATCGGCACATCCATTTCCTGGATGCCCAAGGCGCTTGATTTCTTTTCTTCCCGGAACATTGAATCCGTCTTTGTCAGCTTTGACCCCGCGGAAACAACGCTGCCCACGGGCATGGTGCGTATGGACTATGTAGGCGCGATTCATCATCTGCTGACCTATCTGACAGAAGGCTGCGGAAAAAAGCGGATCGCCATGTACGGCTACAATCCGAATTCTTCCGCGGATCAGATCAAGCTTCGTTATTTCCGGCGCTGGTGCCAACAGACCGGGCAGCCCGCGGAGAAAGCGGTTTTTTACAATCTGGCCGATCTGAACGCCTGCTATACCCGGTTTCGAACCTGCGCGGCCGATTTTGACGCCGCGATCTGCGCGAATGATATCGCTGCCATCTCCCTGCTCAGTCTGCTCCAGCGGGACGGCATACGCGTACCGGAAGATCTGTATGTCTCCGCCTTCGGCGATTCCAGAATCGCGGAGCGAACCGCCCCGCCGCTGACGGTCGCTACGCTGGATCATTCTGAGCTGGGCCGTCAAGCGGTGCAGTTATTCTCCTATCTCTGCAAAACACCCACCACCGCGAGCGTATCCGCCCGGATTCGAAGCAAGCTGATCGTCCGTCAATCCACGGGCTGTGTTCCGGACGCTCCCTTCTTCTCCCCCCAGCAAAAGGACGCGGACGGGTTCGAGGCCAGCATCAATTTTTACAGTGATCCGGAAGCGGAACGTCTCCTGCGTGCTGAAACCCTGTTAAATGCCTGTGACGAAACGGATCTGCTTCTGCTGGACGGACTGATCGCCGGCGCGTCCCTGGATTCGCTGGAGCATACGCTGTATCTGACGGTTTCCGCCCTGCAGTATCGGAAAAAACGGCTGATGAAAATCGTGGACTGCGCCGGCACGGACGCGTTTATGGATTTTCTGATGTTCTGCCGGCAGAGGCATGTTCTCTGACAGAATCCGGTCAGGGCGGCCGGCCGTCTTTTGCCCGGACCAGTCCTCCCCGGCCATGATTTTCGCGTCCGGGCTTCGAAAACTGGCCGTCCCGCGCTTCGGGAGGCATGGATACAAAAGGTTTTCCGAAACTTTCTCTAAAAAATTGAAACAGGACATTCGCAAATGGTCCTGAATCCCTTGCGCGCAAACGAAATCCGGACAGCGGCACGCTGCTGAATGGTTTTTCCGGTCTGTTTTTATTAACTATTGCACAAGTCATGATTTCCTGTTATAATACAAGCAATTTCAGGAACAGCATAACCGAGCATGATGGGAACAGAAAGGAGGGTTCCGTTTGACAGGCGCATCAAGGGCGAGAGGAAATCTGTTTTCATCTGTCAAAGTCCGGAAACGGGTATGGAACAACATCTGGCAAAATCGCTACATCTATATGATGGTGATCCCAGTGCTGGTTTATATGGCGCTGCTGAAGTACCTTCCGATGTATTTTCTGCGCACGTCCTTCTACGATTATAAGCTGCTGAAGGGGTTCGAAGGCTCCAAGTTTGTTGGATTCAAATGGTTTGAACGCCTGCTGACCAGCCCGGAAATGTGGCAGTATGTGCGCAATACGCTGACGCTGAATACCCTGAGCCTCCTGATCTGTTTCCCGGCGCCGCTTGTTTTTGCCCTGCTTCTCAACGAAGTATACAACAAGCCCTACAAAAAATTCGTCCAGACGGTTTCCTATATGCCGCACTTCGTATCCACGGTCGTCCTGGTCAGCATGATCAACAACATCCTTTCCCCTTCCCTGGGGACGCTGGCCAAGTTCTATAAAGCCCTGGGCATGACGCCGATCAATTTCCTGTCCAACCCAGATTATTTCTACGGCATCAACCTGGTTTCCGGCGTGTGGCAGACCATGGGCTGGAACGCGATCATATACATCTCCGCGATCTCCGGGATTGATCAGAATCTGTACGAAGCCGCCCGCATCGACGGCGCCGGCCGCTGGCAGCAGACGCTGCACGTGACGATTCCCGGCATTCTGAGCACCTTTATTCTGCTCCTGATCATGCAGATCGGACAGATGCTGAACTGCGTCTTTGACAAGATTTACCTGCTGCAGAATACCCTGAACCTGCAGGTTTCGGAAATGCTGCCGACCTACGTCTATAAGGTCGGCATGGAGAGCCATAAGTATGGGCTGGCCACCGCCGGCGGGCTCATTAATTCCATCTTCTCCGTCATTCTGGTGATCATCGCGAATACGATCAGCCGCAAAGTGACGGAAACTTCCCTGTTCTGACGGAAGGGGGCGAAGCAGATGACGAACACGGCTGAACCTACCCGGAAAATCGTTCCCCGCAAGGCAAAATACGATCAGGATTTTATCCGCCGTTCCCGGGGAGAAAAGATTTTCAATGCCTGCAACATCATCCTGATGGCGCTGCTGCTGATCTTCCTGCTCTATCCGATTCTGAACGTGGTCGCGATTTCCATGAGCGCGGAAACCGAGGTCATGGCCGCGAAGGTGACCTTTTATCCCATCGGTTTCAATCCCCAGGCCTATACGACCATTTTTAAGGATTCCGAGCTGTGGCGCTCCATCCTGAACAGCTTTCTGGTTTCCTTTGGGGGATGCGCCCTGAGCCTGGTGGTGCTGAGCATCGCGGCTTACCCCCTGGCCTTCGGCCGATTCTACGGAAAAAAGCTGTATTCCATCATCATTATGTTTACGATGTGGTTCCAGGGCGGCATCGTTCCCCTTTTCCTGACGATTCAGAATCTGGGGCTGTATGACACGCTTTGGGCCCTGATTCTGAACTCCCTGATCAGCGCCTATAACGTCGTGATCATCCGGAGCTATTTTGAGTCGATTCCCTATTCCATCGTAGAAAGCGCCCGGATCGACGGCGCCAACGATTTTACCATCCTGTTCCGGCTGATCATTCCGCTGTCCAAGCCCGTGCTGGCCACGGTGGCGCTGTGGGTCATTGTCGGCCACTGGAACGACTACATGAATCCCCTGGTGCTGATCTCCAGCACGAACAAGTTTACCCTGCAGCTGAAGCTGAAATCCCTGGTGCTGGCAGCGGAGAGCTCTACCAGCAATCTGTCCACCCTGAGCCAGACCACCGACCACAAGGGCGTAGCGGCCCTGAGCACGCAGGTGAAAAACGCGGTGCTGGTGGTTTCCATGGTGCCCATGCTGGTGATCTATCCCTTTATTCAGCGGTTCTTTGTCTCCGGCGTCATGCTGGGCTCCGTAAAGGGATAACGCGCAGCCGGATCCGACCGGAAAGCGCGGCTGAGGCGCGGATAGTCCATTCCCGGTAATTTGCGGGAGGAGGTCCCGTAAAATAAAAAAGGAGGTTTTCCCATGAAAAAGATCCTGTCTCTGGTACTGGTACTGGCCATGCTGCTGACCGCGGCATCCGCCTTTGCGACCAACGTGGACACCGTTGGCGGCATGGAGCCGAACTGGTGGGTGAACGCGGATGTGAAACCCAGCACGGAGTTCTATGTGGACGGCGGCATGACGGTATCCATGGTCGGCGTGCATTTCAATCAGTACCCCACAACCTTCGACGGCGGCTATTATTTCCCCACCATCGAAAAGATGACCGGCGTGCATTTCGACATTGACTGGCGGACCAGCGACGGCTATTCCACCGTCGTGTCCACCATCCTGGCCGGCGGCGTGGACAATCTGCCCGATATCATCCAGCCCACCAGCAGCCAGACCTCCAGCGGCATGAGCGTTTCCGCCCTGGCGGACGAAGGCGCCATCATCGCCCTGGATGATTATCTGGATCTGATCCCCAACGTGGTCGCCGCGGTTGGCGAAGACAGAATGGCCATGTGGCGTTCCGCTGACGGCCATATCTACACCCTCCCCACCATCGTGAACGTTCCCGGTTCCCAGAGCATGACCTTCCGGAAGGACTGGGCCCTGAAGCTGAAGGAGCAGGGAGTCATCGATTTCGAGACGCCCACCACCTGGGAACAGTGGAAGGCCTTCTGGTACGGCGTTCGTGACAACGATGTCAACGGCAACGGCGACGCCGGCGACGAGATTCCGCTGGTGCTGGAAATGGGCGAAAGCGGAGAGCGTGCCCTGCACGCCCTGCTGAACGCGTTCGGCATCAAGGCGTCCAACGACGCGCAGTTCTGCGTGCTGGATGACGGCACCTATACCATGGTTTACGATCATCCGAACTATCGGAAATTCCTGACCGAAGTGCAGCAGCTGTACGCTGACAAGATCCTGGATCCGGAATTCGCGACCCGCAAGCAGGCTGATATGTACAATACCATGTCCGCCAACATCTGCGCCAGCTGCTTCACCTGGGCCCAGATGTCCCAGACCCATACGGAAGAGCTGTGGTCCATGGGCATTGAAGACGCGCTGTTCGAATGCTGCGCGCCTATCACCGGTCCCGACGGCGAGTCCTGGCTGCAGGAGCGGCAGGCTGTCACGCCGCTGAACTGCATCACCGCCAAGGCCGTGAAGGACGGCAAGCTGGAAAACATCCTGAAGTTCTTCAACTGGCAGTTCTCCGAGGAAGGCATCAACCTGTACAACTACGGTATCGAAGGCCTGACCTACACGGTCGTCGACGGTCAGCCCACCCTGAACACGGGCATCGTGAAGAACGGCTTCACCGATTATCGGACCATCGGAATGGAATGCGAGCCCTTCGGTGGCATGTGGCAGACCAGCGCCTTCATGCAGTGCCTGTTCGCCGGCGAGAGCCTGGAGACCCTGAACCCCGCCTATCAGTCCTTCTGGAACGGCCTGAACAACGAGGGCGTCAACAAGGGCCACTATTATGCCATGCCTCCGACCCTGGAAACCAGCGCGTACACCGAGTACCGCGGCGAGCTGATCATTGGCTCCACCGGTATCTGCACGCTGCGTGACCAGTGCGTCGCCGGCCAGCTGTCCGTGGACGATTTCTTCGCCAAGTACGAAGAACTGAAGGCCCGCGGCCTGCAGGAAGTCATTGACGAAGGCAACGAAGCCTATCAGGTCATCAAGTAATGCTCAGTCTGATCTGGGGGGATCCTGCCCTTGGGGTGGGATCCCCTTTTTCAGGGAAATGAGGGATGGTTTATGAGCATCGCCAGGATGGAGGAGCAGTCCTTTCAGCTTGCCGGCTTCGGTCCGGAAAGCAGGCTGCCCGATCTGAACAATGTCGCCTATGTGCATTCTCAGGTTCACTGGGACGATACCCTTTCCGAGTCGGACACCCGCTGGATGAAGTACGGCCGGGTCTCCAGCATCCTGCCCTATCTCGAGCAGAATGGGTACGGGCGGGAAAAGAAAGCCGTGCTCCGGAAGGTGCTGGTTCTCGAAAACGCTTTCCTGCGGGCGGCGTTTCTGCCCTGGATGGGCGGCCGGCTCTGGTCCCTCCGAGCGGAGGGAAAGGAACTGCTCAGCCGCAATCCCGTCATTCAGCCCTGCAATCTTGCCCTGCGGAATGCCTGGTGCAGCGGAGGCGTGGAATGGAACGTATCCCTCCGGGGCCATAACATGCTGACCTGTGAACCGATGTTCGCGGAACTGCTGCGCCTGGAGGACGGTACCGCGGGCATCCGCCTGTATGAATATGAGCGCCTGCGCGGGATCGTGTACCGGATCGAAGCGTACCTTCCCGATGATAGCCGTTTTCTGTTCGTCAAAATCCGCATCGAGAACCCGGAGGGGAACGGAGAGGTTCCCATGTACTGGTGGAGCAATATCGCGGTTCCGGAAACGCCGGGCATGCGCGTTCTGGCGCCGGCGGACACCGCCGTCCTCAGCCTGTACGACGAGGGGCAGTACCGCATGTTCCGCCATTCGCTGCCCGCATATCAGGGGATGGATCTTTCCCGCCCCTGCGAACTGAAACGGTCCCTGGATGTGTTTTATGACATTCCGAAAGGGAAACGGCCGTTCATCGCCGCGATACAGGAGGATCATACCGGTCTGGTACAATGCTCTACCGCCCGTGCTTTCGGCAGAAAGCTCTTTATATGGGGCATGGGACAGGGAGGACGTCACTGGCAGTCCTTCCTGTCAGACGGCAAAACCCGCTATGTGGAAATCCAGGCCGGCATCACCCGAACCCAGCAGGAGCATCTGCCCATGCCGGAGGGCAGCGTCTGGGAGTGGCTGGAGGCCTATGGACCTTTGGCCTGTGACACGTCCGGACTCGGCTACGCGCAGGCCGCGGAAGCCTGCGGTGCCGCGCTGGCGTCCGTCCTTCCGGAGGAAACGCTGGCCTGGGAATTCCAGGAGAGAAGCGCTTCTCTCTCCGGACGCGAAGGAGAGCCCGTATATACCGGCTCCGGCTGGGGCGCCCTGGAAAACGTGCGCCGGGCGGCCGCCGGGCTGAAGCCGCTTTCCGAAACCCTCCGCTTCCCGGAAAGCGCCCTGGACGAAAAGCAGAAACCATGGCTGAATCTGCTGCGGACGGGACAGTGGCAGGATGCTTCCTGGCCGTCCTTCCCCGCGGCTTATCTGACCGCGAAGCCCTGGGCCGATCTGCTGCGTCAGGCGCCGGAAAACGCGTCCGCCTCCTATCACCTGGGCGTCATGGCCTACGCCTCCGGCGAAAGAGCGGATGCCGATGCGCATTTCCGTCAAAGCCTGCGGCATGAAAAGACAGCGCCCGCCCTGCGGGCCCTCGCCCGGCTGGAGCTGGCAGCGGGCCGGACGGAACAGGCGCTGT
>CADBTC010000202.1 GCA_902797445.1 uncultured Eubacteriales bacterium
GCTCTCCAGGATCAGGGTCGTCTTGCCGGAACCGGAAACGCCGGTCACGGCGATCAGCCTGCCTTTCGGGAAATCCGCCTCCAGCGGTTTCACGGTATGGATCGCATCCGTTGATAAATGGATCCTGCCGATAGCAAAGACCTGCTCTGCCGGCACGTGCCTTCCCGTATCAATGATCCTCTTTCCCGACAGAAAAGGCGCGATCCTCGAAGCCGGATTGTTCTCCACTTCCGCCAGTTCTCCTTCTGCGATGATCGTACCGCCGCCTGCGCCGGCCTCCGGCCCGAGTTCGATCAGATAATCCGCTTCTTTCAGAATATTGGTATCATGATCCACCAGGATCACGGAATTGCCGTCCGAAAGCAGATCCTGCATCACGCCGGTCAGCCCTTCCATATTGGAAGGGTGCAGCCCGATGGATGGTTCGTCCAGCACATAGAGCACCCCTGTCGTCCGGTTCCGCACCGCGCGGGCCAGCTGCATCCGCTGGCGCTCTCCCGTAGAAAGCGTGGAGGCGCTGCGATCCAGGCTCAGATAGGAAAGCCCCAGATCCGTCAGCCGTTTTGCCGCGCCCCGGAAGGATTCGCAGATGCTCTCCGCCATCGGACGCATTTCCGGAGGCAGCGACGCAGGCACGCCGTCCACCCATTCACAGAGCTCTGAGAGCGTCATCCTGCAAACGTCCGCCAGAGAGATCCCGCGCAGCCTGGGCGCCCGTGCCGCCTCCGACAGCCTGGTGCCGCCGCAGTCCGGGCAGATATCCTGCCGCAGAAATTTCTCCACGCGCTTCATGCCCTTCTCGTCCTTCACTTTGGACAGCGCATTTTCGACTGTATAAGTGGCGTTGAAATACGTGAAATCCATGTCGCCGGCAGCGCCGCTGGTCTTGTTCTGATAAATGATGTTCTTTTTGACGGCCGGACCATGGAAAACGATCTCCTTCTCTTTTTCCGTCAGCTCCTTAAACGGCACATCCGTGCGGACACCCATCTCCCGGGCAATGTCCTTCATGAGCGACCACATCAGCGTCTGCCACGGTGCGACCGCGCCTTCATCGATCGTAAGCGTATCATCTGGCACCAATGTGGATTCATCCACGATCCGCACAATGCCGGTACCATCGCAGCGCTTGCAGCCGCCCTGGCTGTTGAACGCCAGCTCCTCCGCACCTGGCGCGAAAAACTGCGCTCCGCACACCGGGCAGACGAGCGGCAGCTCCGCCGCCACATTCATGGACGGCTTCAGATAATGGCCGTTCGGGCAGCGATGCTCCGCAAGGCGCGAAAACATCAGCCGGAGATTGTTCAGGAGCTCTGTTCCCGTCCCGAAGGTGCTGCGGATCCCGGGGACGCCCGGACGCTGCCGCAGGGCCAGGGCCGCCGGAACGTAAAGCACTTCATCCACCTGCGCTTTTTCCGCCTGCGTCATTCTCCGTCTGGTATAGGTGGACAGGGATTCCAGATATCTTCTGGAGCCTTCCGCATAAAGAATGCCGAGCGCCAGGGAGGATTTTCCCGATCCTGACACACCGGCAATGCCCACGATCTGATGCAGCGGGATATCAACATCAATATTTTTCAGATTGTGTACTTTTGCGCCCCGCACACGGATGCGCGCGGGGGCATCTTTTTCCTGTCTCATTCTGTCAGTTTGTTCCGGTCTCCGGCACAAATGTTCTCCTTTCAGACGCTGTTTATCATACAATAACAAAATCCGCGGCATTCTTCAATAACCCGCGGTGCCTGTCCCCATGGGTTATCAGCCCAGCACCCGGAGCATCACATCCTGCAGCGCCAGCGCCGCCTTCGAATGATAGCGCCCGGGCGGCATCGCCAGCCCCAGTTCCAGGAAAGTCCCGTCATCTCCCAGGGACAGATATTCCGCATTCTGATAATAATGATGGGAGCTGTAATAGGTAAACGCCAGACCAAGCCCCGCCGCGCCCATCGCTGCCGCAAAGAATGCCGACAGCTTTTCATTGTGCACCTTCGGCACCAGATCATGATCGGTGAAAATACGTCTGGCCTCCCGTCCCAGGATCGTGTCGTAATCGCTCAGCAGAAATTCATATTCCATCGCATCATGGATATCGATATATTGAGGGATCCTGGAAAGGCTCCCTTCCGGCGTCCTGTGTGCACGCTGCATGACCGGATGATCCCCTCTGGTGATCAGACAGATCTCATCCCGCATCAGCGGCGTCACTTCCGCCTTGGTTTTTTTCGTCGGCAGCACCAGCAGGCCCAGATCAATGTCGCCGTTCTGCAGCATCTGCTCGAGCGCCATGGAATTCTCTTCCACGATCTCCACATCGATGCCGGGGTATTCCAGCCGGAAAGCA
>CADBTC010000203.1 GCA_902797445.1 uncultured Eubacteriales bacterium
AGCAGCACCGCGATAATGACCACCATCATAATGCCCAGCACCAGCGGATAGGTGACCGCACTGGAGGCCGCGTCCCGGATTTTGCCTTCCCGGGTATAGTAGGAAGACAAATTCCGCATAATGTCCTCCAGTCGGCCCGTTTCCTCGCCGATGCCCACCATCTCAATCATGTAGTGGGGCCACTCGCTCTCCCGCTCCTTCATGGCGATATAGAGGGAGCCGGTTTCCTCGATCGTCTCCCGCATCAGGGAGTAGGGCCGCACCCGGGCGCCCTGCTTTTCCTCATCCTCCGCCAGCATGTCGATGCCGTCCCGCAGCGTCATGCCGCTCTCCAGCATCAGGGCGATCTGATCGCAAAAAACGCTCAGCTCTTCCGCGCTCAGCATTACGCCGCCTTTTTGTCCCTTGTCTTTGGCCATCTTCCTTGCTCCTCCCTGTCTGTCCGTCCGTTTCCGGCCGATTTCTTTCCTGCTCTGTGCAAAACCCGATCGCGGTCCATCCCGCGGCTTTGTACGTCTTTCACGGCCCGGTCTTTTCTCCCGCATTGTTTCCGCGGCGATATCTTCTCTCCGGGCACATTCCGCCATGCGCTTTCGCGTTTACCGGGCTCCCGAGTTAGTAGAAGCGCTCCAGCGTATAGGTGGAATCCTTGTTAACCGCGTTGACTGCCGCCGTTGGATCGAAAAACGCATCCTTTCCGTCCACCACCGCCGTCACCCACGCGTGATAAACCGTCCCGTTCAGATTCCCGATTTCCATCCTCGCCGGTACGCCCTGACTCCGGAGCATGGCCACCGTTATGGCGCTCAGATCCTGGCAGATACCCATCCGCTTTTGCCATGCTCCATCCAGATCCGGCAGCGTCCCCGCCTTAACCTGGACGGACTTGATATAGTCGTATACAAAATGGGTCTTCATATAATCGCAGACCGCCCTGAAAATCTCCTGCTGATCCGTCATCCCTTCGCAGAGCTTGATTGCTTCCTGAACGCAAAGGGTGTCCGCATCGTAATTGATGTACTGGTTGGGATACAGGAAAGCGCTCAGGGGATCCTCCATCTTCACCGTCAGCGAGATCTTCCCTTCCTCAGCATATTTCTTCCCGCTGACATTTTTATACAGGGTGAAGGTGTACTTTCCATCCCCGTATTGCAGGGGAAAGACCTCGTATGCGCCGTCTGTGTTTAAATCGTAATTCAGCGTATGGCCGTCGACTTTGACTCGCAGCTTCAGCCGCTTGCCGGATTTGGCCGCCTTCGCCAGGACGTATCCCTGATCCATGTGGCTCACGTCAAGGGTCAGCCCGTCCTTGCTCTTTGTTTTTTTTCCTGTGGCGGGCAGCAGCAGCTCCGAAAAGGAGACCGTTATCAGGATCGCCGTGAGAAGCAGCGCTAATACGGGCATCATCCGTATTTTCCAGTCGCTGGACTTTCTCAATCCGCTCGCCACCTCCATTTCCGCGTTTACGGATCGTCCGGGAATGATCTAGGAACCCCTGCCGCGTTTTCTTTCTTCTTTCTAATATATCACGTTTCTTCCTCCCTGGCAATCTCCGATCAGGCAGTTTTCCGTTTCCCGGCCTGCTCAAAATAAGGCTTTCCCTTCCGCAGGAAGATCAGTCCCAGCACAAACAGCAGGATCAGACTCAGGATCCCAAAACAGGCCTTTCCCGTCAGCCCGTAAACCAGCTGATACAGAGCCGGACCGATGACGCAGGCGAATTTACCGAAGATATCCATAAAGCCGAAGTATTCCCCGCTCCGTTCCGGGGGAATAATCTGGCCGAAGTAGCTGCGGCTGAGGGCCTGGATACCACCCTGCACGGTACCCACCAGGGTGGCCAGCACCCAGAACAGCACCGAGCTGATCCCCACGGCCTCTTCCAGCGTCATGCCGAGGCTCTCATGGAAGTCCACCATGAAGCCCATCATGAACCCGATCACCGTGATAAACGCGTACATCGCAACCGCAAAGGTGATCAGCTTCAGCGCGCTGAACCTCTTCGCCAGGTTTCCGAAGAGGATGGAGCAGGGCATAGCCACCACCTGGGTCACCAGCAGAGCCAGGATCATCCCGATGGCTCCCAGCCCCAGCGTGTCCCCGTATTTGGTCGCCATGGAAATGATCGTATCCACGCCGTCGATATAGAAGAAGTAGGCTGCCAGGAACAGCAGCACCGCTTTGTCCTTCAGGATACGGCGGAACGTGCCCACCGTATTCTTCCATGCCGCCTTTCCAAGCTCCGCCGGCGGGGTATCCACATAGGAGACCTGATGCACATACCGCATAAAGGGGATGGAAAAGACCAGCCACCAGACCGGGACGATCAGCACCGCAATCCGCATGCTCAGCTCACTTTGCTTCATGGCCAGCATGATCCCGATGGAAATCAGGAAGGGAATCGTAGACCCCCCGATATATCCCATGGCGAACCCCCATGCGGACACCTTGTCCATCCGTTCCCGGGTGGTCACGTCCGTCAGGAAGCTGTCATAAAACAAATTGGCACCCGAGAAGCCGATACGGCTGAGAACAAAGCCGATAAGCATCAGCTTCCAGGATCCCACAACGCCCATAACGGCAGTAAAGGCGACGCCCCCCAGCATAAAGGCAGCCCAGAGTTTTTTCTTCATTCCCCGGAAATCGGCCACCGATCCCAGATACGGCGAAAGAACCGCAACCAGCAGGTTCGCCAGGGAGACAGCATATCCGTACAGCAGATCCCCCGTGGTGCCCTTCCCAGCTACCTGGGCATACAGAATCGGAAAAATGGCTGCAGAAATATTCGTGGCGTAGATTGAATTTGCCCAATCGTAGAAAATCCAGGCCCATTCCGTCCTGGTAAACCGCTTTTCTCTTTGCCCGCCCATGAGGATACCCCTCTCTTTTTTCTTCTTTGGAGTCCCGTCAGTCCTTTTATTATTTCACACTCTGCGCTTCCTGTCAAATCATTTCGACAGCTGGGATTCTCCCAGCGCGGGCTGTTCCATTCCTTCCCCCCGGCAGGTGCTGCAGCGTTCTCCTTCGCGATTCGGCTTGACGGGCATTGTTTTGCCGGGGTACAATATACTCGGATGTGCCGCCGAATCATGCAAAAAGCGGAACCCACAGGCTCCGCTTCTGGGATTCTCGCTATGCCGGCCTTCCAGGCCCTCCTGGATCGTTTTCCCCGTATGTCTGTTTTCCTGATGCTCAGCGCTGTTTTGACTCCGGCTTCAGCCCGGCACTGTTTTCAGATGCTTCCGCGTCCTCCTGTACGGTTTGCGCGTCCGTCTCCG
>CADBTC010000204.1 GCA_902797445.1 uncultured Eubacteriales bacterium
CCGGCGCGGCCAGAATCATCGCCGCCCCGATGATGACGTGGATGACCTCCGTCAGGAAGATCAGCTTCCGGTCCACGTCCCGGGCATCTTCCAGCTGCCCCGCGCCCAGGCGCTGCCCGACCATGATGGATACCGCGCTGCCCATGGCGAACATGATGACGCAGAACAGGTTCCAGGCGGTGCCGGTGATATTCAGCGCCGCCACCGCGTTCAGCCCGCGACTGGAATACAGCTGGTTGATCATCGTCATTCCCAGGGACCACAGGATCTCGTTAACCAGCAGGGGCGCCGCCGTCGGCAGCACCCGCCGGATCAGGGACACGGGCACGCGCATGGTCCGGTAAAGCCCCTTCATATAGGGAAACTTTTCCGCGTGCCGGTGGGCGAAGGTGATCACGATCGCTGCTTCCACATACCGGGAGACGACGGTCGCGATTGCCGCGCCGCGGATGCCCAGGGCCGGCGCGCCCAGATGGCCGAAGATCAGCACCCAGTTCAGAAACAGATTGGTGGCGATGGCGCAGATGCCCGCCCGCATCGGGGCCACGGTTTCCCCGCTTTCCCGCAGGGTGCTGGCGTAGGCCTGCACCAGGGCGAAGGGCACCTGCCCCCACAGCATGACGCCCAGATAAGCCGTCCCTTCCGCCAGGGTCAGCGCCAGGTCGCCCCCGTCGCTTTCCCCCTGCAGGAAGCTGCGGATGAAGCCCTCCCCGAAAAGGCGGTAAATCCCGATGCCCAGCACCGCGCAGCCCAGGCTGAACAGAATCTTCAGCCGGAATGCATGCCGCATCCCCTCCATGTCCCCCTTGCCGAAAAACTGGGCGCCGTAGATGCTGATGCCGCTGAGCCCGCCGAAGAGGGCCAGCATCAGCACGTTCAGCACCGTATTGGCGATGGACGCGGCGGAAATGGCCTCCGTCCCCAGGCTGCCCACCATGATGTTGTCCAGCAGGGACACGAAGCTGGTAATAAACTGCTGCACGATCATCGGCAGCAGCAGCGTAATCACCGATCGGTAGAAAGACCGGGATCCAATCAGACCTTTGAGCACGGAAATGAATCCTCCCCCGGAAATGGTACGCCTATTGTACCGGAAAACGGAAAGAAGTCAAGTAAAAAACAGGTTTCGGCGCGCCGCGCCCTTGTGACCGGTCCGGATTGATGGTACAATGTCCGCAAACCGGCGGAAAAAGTACCGCTCTGATATATCATCACAGCAGGAAGAAAGGAAGCAGAACCATGATCATTCGTCATACGGACAAGGCCCCCGCGGCCATCGGCCCTTACAGCCAGGCGATCCAGGCCGGAGACCTCCTCATGACCTCCGGACAGCTGGGCGTCGACCCGGCCACCGGTGAACTGCCCGAGGGCGTACAGGCCCAGACGGAGCAGAGCCTGAAAAACGTTGGCGCCATCCTCGAGGCGTCCGGATTTAAAAAGACCGATGTCGTGAAAACAACGGTCTTTATCAAAAACATGAATGACTTTGCGGCCGTCAATCAGATCTATGCCGCTTTTTTCGGCGATCACAAGCCCGCCCGCTCCTGCGTGGAGGTGGCCCGCCTGCCGAAGGACGGGCTGGTGGAAATCGAAGTCACCGCAGTGAAAGAATAGCAGACGCGAGCAGACACGGGGACGGTTCTTTTGTCTTTTTTTTCAGCGCTGCTGGGGGGACAGGAGGTGGTTCTCTGTTTCCTTTCGGAAGATCTCGGCTGCCTGCTCCGCGATTCAGACACGGGGACGGTTCTTTTGTCTTTTTTTCAGCGCTGCTGGGGGGACAGGGGGTGGTTCTCTGTTTCCTTTCGGAAGATGTCGGCGGCCTGCTCCGCGATCACGGCGGAGGAGGCCAGGATGGCCGCGGAGCGGTCATACCGCATCTCTCCGTCATATTCTGGCATGCGGATGACCCCGCCGGCTTCCTGGACGAGGAGGGCGCCCGCGGCATAATCCCACGGCTTCAGCGTCAGTTCAAAGAAGAGGTCATTCCGCCCGCAGGCCACCCAGGCCAGGTCCACGGCGGCCGAACCGCTTCTGCGCAGATCCGCGCAGACCCGCAGGTAGGCCAGGGCCGTTTTCAGGCTGCTTTCCGCCAGCTCCGTATGATAGGGGGAGGTGCCGAAGGCGGCCAGGGCCTGATCCAGAGGGCGCTGAGACACATGAATCGGCCGGTCGTTCAGCGTCGCGCCGCGGCCGGCTTCCGCGTAGAACATTTCCTCCGAGTAGGGCTGCCAGACGAGGCCGACCGCCGGCTTTTTCCCTTCGCACAGGGCGATGGATACGGCGCTGCACCGGTAATCGTGAATCAGGTTGGTCGTCCCGTCCACGGGATCGACAATCCAGGTCGGCGCATCGGTGAGGGCGCCGTTTTCTTTTTCCTCCCCGATGATCTGGGATCCCGGAACCAGGGCGAGGAGCTCCCTTTGCAGGTATTCCTCCACCTCCCGGTCAATATTGGTCACGAAATTGGCGTGCCCTTCCTTCTGATCGATGCTCGAAAGCCTCCGAGCCGAAAAGAGGCGGCCCGCCTCCCGGGCGATCGCTGTCAGTTTTTCCCGCATATCGTTTCCTCCGCATTGCGAAATTCAGGTACCGACGCATTATACCACACGGCCTGCCCTGGCGCCATCCTTCTCCGGTCAGGCAGAAAAAGCGGCAGAAAGCACCCGCCCATCCGCATGAACCCGGATGGGCGGCCGACTTGTTTTGGGGGTCAGTTCTTTTTGACGCGCTTTTCGCCGGGGATAATGGCGCCCTGCGGGCAGACCAGCAGGCACAGATGGCAGCCCACGCAGTTCGCGCCGTTGAGCCGGGGCCGGCGGTTTTCGTCCATCCGGATGGCCTGGTGCCCCCCGTCCTCGCAGGAAAGCGCGCAGCGGCCGCAGCCGATGCAGCG
>CADBTC010000205.1 GCA_902797445.1 uncultured Eubacteriales bacterium
AAGAGCTATGACCGGCAGGAGCCCTTCCATGATCCGGAGATTCGGGTGATCTGCAACCGGGACCTGACCGCTCCCAATCCCACTTCCAGGGATTCCGGGCTTTACATCCGGGAGGACGGAGAAAACCGCTCCATGGCTGCCATGGTGCCCCGCTGGGGCATCTTCTACCGCCATGTCATGGAGCAGATGCTCAAAGGTGTCTTCGACGAGGCCTCCGATACCGCCAGCACCTCCCTGTCCTACTGGTGGGGCATCGCCTCGGATACGCTGGATTTGGCCTTCTCCTCCCGCTTCCCCGCTTCTGCCGCCCGGCTCATCCGCCTGGTCAAAAACCAGTTCCGTGATCAGTCCCTGACCCCCTTCGAAGGGGAACTGAAGGATCAGAAGGGCATCATCCGCTGCGCAGCCGATCAGCGGCTGACCCCCGCCGAGGTCCTGTGCATGGACTATCTGGCGGACTGTGTGGTGGGCGCGCTTCCTTCGGAGGAAGAAGTCGTCCCCGCCGCCCGCGGTCTCATGCTGACCCAGGGGATCCACTCTCTGGCCAAGGCCGATGTATCCCATATTTCCTGGACCTCCTGATCACCCGGATACCCGCATGATGAAAAGCATTGCGAAAGGTCCCCGGAGCAGAATGAAAACGGGGAGTGCTTGCGCGCGCGGACGCCCGGAAGTCGGGCGCCCGAAACCGCTTTGCCCGGAAGGAGGAACCCGCCATGCATATTCTGGTGCTCGCCGATGAGCCGGTTCAGCGCCTGTGGGGAGGATTCGGCAAGGACACCCTGAAAGCCGCGGATCTCATTCTGTCCGCGGGCGATCTGCCCGCCGCCTACCTGAGCTACATGACCTGCTTCAGCTCCGCCCCCGTGGTGTATGTTCACGGCAACCATGATGAGCATTATGAGCAGAAGGCCCCCGATGGCTGCATCTGTGCCGAGGGGCACGTGATCATGGTGAAAGGCGTCCGGATCCTGGGCCTGGGCGGCAGCTTCCGCTATAAGCCCGGCTGCCCCACCATGTTTTCGGAGCGGGAAATGGCCGCCCGCATCCGCGGCCTTCGCCTGGAGCTGCTCAGGTCCCGGGGCTTTGACATCCTGCTGACCCATGCGCCCGTTGCGGGGCTGGGGGATGAGCCGGATCTTCCCCATCGGGGCTTTGAGTGCTTTAAACCCCTTCTGTCCCGGTACCGTCCCGCGGTCATGTTCCACGGGCACATCCATCGGGCCTATAACGCCATGAAATTCCAGCGCGTACGGGAATGGGACGGCATCCCCGTCATCAACGCCTGCGACAGTTACGAATTTGATCTGCCGGACGATGTGCTCTCCCGGGAGCCCCGCCCCTCCTTCCTCGCCCGCCGCGCCATGGAAAAAAGGGCGGAACCCAGCAACGAGCATTTCTGATCTCATCCGCTCCCGGAAGGATTAAAACCATGTCCAAATTGCTTCTGCCCTGGCGGCAGGAAATCCTGGAGCTGCTGTCCCGGGCGGGCGCCGTTCCGGTTCCGGCCCTGCGCCGCAGCCGGGAGCGGGCCTGGCTCTTTGCCTGCGATCTGAGCCGGGTATCCCTGGCCGCCCGATCCGCCTTCCCGCCGCTGGCTGAAAGCGCCGGCTGGGAGAGCGGTGAGAGTCATGGCTGGCTCCACCTGCGCGCGTCAAAGCTCCTGACCCCGGACCGCTGGCTTCCGCTGCTGGGGGAGGGCGAGGAAGCCGCCAGCCTTCGGCGGCTCCTTTCCCTGCATCCCTCCCTTCGTCCGGATCCGATCCGTGTATGGGACCTGCTGAAAGCGCTGGAGACCGACGTCGGCGCCGCGGAGCGGGCCTGCCGCCTCCTTCACCGGGATCTGGCGGCCGCCCTCAGGATGGATGCCTGTCGTTAAATATCTCTGAACCTTCAGTCCGCTGCCGGGGGCGGCGGGCAAAAACAGATACAGGAGGAAAGAACATGCTGATTCAGCACATTGGCCACGCGGAATTCCTGATCACTCTGGAGAGCGGCTTCCGCATTGTGACGGACCCCTTCGACGCCTCGGTGGGCTATCCCGTTCCCTCCCTGCAGGCCGACGGCGTCCTGGTCTCCCACCATCACCATGACCACGACGCGGTGGATCTGGTGGGGGGTGCGCCGCAGATCATTGACTACGCCGGTCTCCATACCTTTGCCCCGGACGTGAAGGTCACCTCCCTTCTGGCGGACCACGACGACGCCGACGGGGCCAAAAGAGGAAAAACCCTCCTCTTCCTGCTGGAAGCGGAGGGCCTTCGCGTGGCTCATCTGGGGGATCTGGGCTGCCTGCTGAGCGCGGAGCAGCTGGATGTGCTGGGAAATGTGGATATCCTGATGCTCCCCGTAGGCGGCTATTATACCATTGACGCGGAAACCGCCTTTCAGGTCGCGGAGCAGCTCTCTCCCCGGGTCATCATTCCCATGCATTACCGGACGCAGTACAATGCCTCCTGGCCCATCGCCCCGGTGGAGGACTTTCTGCGCTTTTACGACCCGGCTCAGATCCGGTCCGGAAGCAGTCTCCTGCGGGTCACCAGAGGGGATCTGGACTGCCAGCCCCATGTCGCGGTCATCTGATCCCCTTCCATCTTCAGGCACCGTTTGGAAACGGAGGCCGCGCCATGCGGCCTCCGTCCCCTTCAGGCATCCGGTCTTCCGGGTGCCCGATTTTTTTATTTAACCCGGCACCCGTGCTTCCAGACGGCCTGCACCCGGCAATCCCCGTCCATCAGCAGGATGTCCGCGTCCCGCCCGGGAAGCAGGGATCCTTTTTTCTCCGCCATACGGATGGACGCGGCCGGATGGACGGACGCGCAGGCCACCGCCTCATACAGGGGAACCTTCGCCCGGTCCCGCCAGTTGCGAACGGCGTCATTCATTTTCAGCACGCTGCCCGCGATGGTTCCGTCCTTCAGGCGGCAGGCGATTCCTTCCACAAAGATGGGTTGGCCTCCCAGCTCGTATTCCCCGTCTCCCATGCCCCCGGCCCGGGTGCAGTCGGTGATCAGCACCAGCCGGTCTCCGGCGCACCGCCGCAGCAGGGGAAACAGATCCGGATGCACGTGGAAGGTATCCGCGATCAGCTCGCACCATCCGCCTTTTGTCAGGGCCGCCCCCACCACGCCCGGATTCCGGTGATTCAGCCCCGTCATGGCGTTAAACAGATGGGTAAAATGATCGGCTCCGGCCTCCAGTCCCTGCAGAGCCGTCTCGTAACTGGCATCTGTATGCCCGATGGAAACCGCCATCCGATCCTTCAGCCGCCGGATGCATTCCAGGCCCCCGGGCATCTCCGGCGCCAGGGTGATCAGCCGGACGATGTCCGCAAAGGGCAGGATCCGCTCCGCCT
>CADBTC010000206.1 GCA_902797445.1 uncultured Eubacteriales bacterium
GTCCCCCGCCGTTCGGTACTTGACAGGTATTTATGGGAAATGATAAGATACGGGGGTGCGCGGATGTGGTGGAATGGCAGACACCGGGGACTTAAAATCCCCTGCCTTAACCGGCGTGCGGGTTCGAGCCCCGCCATCCGCACGGGCCCTGAAGCGTAATGGCTTTAGGGCCTTTTGTCATCGATGCCCGAGACTGCGCATCATCCATCCGCAGTGGTGACTGCGTCTGGTTGACGAACAGGGTGCTGTTCTGTATAATACCTGCGGATATGAATTCACGGAAGAACATATGGCGGACGCCGGCAGGGCGAAGCAAAAGGGGGGGATGAAGCATGAGGAGCGGATGGATGGAACGCTTTAACAGGTACTGTGAAAAGCACGCATACAAGCCCAGATCTGTTCTTCTTACTTTTGCCGCCGTGCTTCTGGTGGTGATCACCCTGGCTTTTCTGAGCGGGCAGGGCATGCGTTCCGTTTCGAAAACGTCCACCCTTGGGCTCAGGGATATCGGCGAACTGGCGACCCAGGCCGGCTATTTCACAACGGTGCAGACGATCAGCAAGTCGAGGGATGTTCTGGGCCTGGAGGTTCCCGGCACCAGGAGCAATTATGTATACAGTTATGACGGAACGATCAAGGCGGGCGTGGATTTTTCCAAAGTTGAGATGACAGTGGATGATGCCGCGCATCAGATCACGATTACCTTTCCGAAATTCCAGATCCTGAGCACGGAAATTAAGGAAGACAGCTTTGTGCTCTATAATGACGGTTCGAATCCCTTCACATCCCTGAAGATTGAGGATGTGAACAGGGGCAATGCCGAGCTGAAGAAAAATGCCCAGGAGACGGCCCTTAAAAACGGCATCCTGGAGAATGCGCGGACAAACGCGGAACTGCTGATTAAAGGTTTTCTGGCCGGCATGTATGATATGTCCGTGTATGAAGTGGTGTTTCTTCCGTAACGGAACAGCGTCCGCGACAGGAAAGGGAGAATGAAAACATGAAAAAATGGGCCACTCGGGTTTGCATTGCGCTGGGCAGTCTGGCTGGGCTGATTGCGCTCTTTTATCTGATGCTGATGATCACCAGGTAAAACGGCTTTGAAAAGAAAATGCTTTTCTTCCGATCCCAGTCCATGCGGGGATTCCCGACCGGGACCGAAAAAAGAGGCTCCTTCATCTTTCGATGAAAGGAGCCTGTTTTGATGATCAGAGGTATTTCCGCTGCACCCGGGGGGTGAGACGGGCGGTCAGGTCAACGCCCTCACAGCTGATCAGGGAAGCGACCTCCTGCGCGGAGAGGAAGGCGCCGGTTTCATCCTGGCCGAAGAGGGTGACGGGATCGCCTGGAACCGCGGGCAGGGAGCCCAGATCCACCAGACTCTGGTCCATGCAGCAGGAGAGGAGAGGAACCCGTTTTCCATGAATCAGCACAGGGGCGCGGACTTCCGCCAGGGCGGGATCCAGCCCGTCGCCGTAGCCGATGGAAATGATGCCGATCCGGGTATCCTTGGGCAGGACGATTTTTCCGCCGTAGCCCAGGGACTCTCCGGCTTTTCTTGGGCGCACATCCGTCAGAAAGGCCTGAAGCGCGCAGACCTCCCGAATGGCTCCGGAAGACTGCTCCGGCGCATCCATGAAGAGCCGGCGGCCAACCCTGACCGCATCCAGGTCCAGGGCCAGCCCCTCCTCCAGGGAGGCGGAGGAGCTCATGTGCAGAGGGCCGGGATCGATGCCGGCGGCCCGCAGCTTTTCCACCATGCGGCGGAAAGACGCATCCTGGCCTTTGGAGTAATCCGGGCTGTTTCCGGCAAAATGGGAATAGGTTCCCTTTAGGGAAATCGCGGAAGCAGTGATTCGGAGGGCTTCACAGAGGGCATCCATCTCGGCGGGTTCAAAGCCCATCCGGTGCAGCCCTGTATCCAGCGCCAGCGAAACCGAAACCGGCCGGCCGACGGATTGGGACAGGGCGGAAAGCAGGGGAAACTGCTCCATTCGGGCAAGAGGAAGCACCAGATCCGCCTGTACCGCGGCGGGAAGATGCGCCTCCGGGGGCATACTGAGCAGAAGAATCTGCCGGGTCAATCCGGCTTCCCGCAGGGCAAGCCCTTCCGACACATGGGCGACGGCAAAGGTATCGATTCCCGCCAGCGAGGAAAGCGCTTCAGCCATCTTCAGGGCGCCCAATCCGTAGGCATCCCCTTTCAGGACAGGAATCAGCCGGACTCGGGGACCGATCTCCCGCTGAATGCGCAGGGCGTTCGCCCGCACAGCGGAAAGATCAATGGACAATGTAGCATTCGCAAGCATCAAAAGCTGTTCTCTATTCTTTCTATTTTTTCAAACCGTGCCCAATGGCTGTGCGGGCAGGCCGCGACATTCGGTGCCCATTGCCAAAGATATCCTGCAGCCCAAACGGGATTACAGCACCTTGGACAGAAAATCCCGAAGGCGGTCGGACTGGGGATGATTGAAAATGGCGTCCGGGGTTCCTTCTTCCATGGGCTTTCCGTCTCCCATGAAGATCACGCGGTTGGCAACCTCCCGGGCGAATCCCATTTCGTGGGTGACCACCACCATGGTCATGCCGCCCCTGGCCAGATCGCGCATCAGATCAAGCACTTCCCCGACCATTTCCGGATCCAGGGCGGAGGTGGGTTCGTCAAACAGCATGACCTCCGGTTCCATGGCCAGGGCCCGGACGATGGCGATGCGCTGTTTCTGGCCGCCGGAGAGCATGTTCGGATATTCGTTGGCCTTATCCGCCAGGCCGATCCGCTTCAGAAGCTGCGAGGCCTTTGCCTCGGCGTCCGCTTTGGTTTTCAGCTTCAGGAACACCGGAGCCAGCGTGATATTCTGCATGACCGTTTTATGGGGGAAGAGATTAAAATGCTGAAAAACCATCCCCATTTTCCGGCGGTGCAGGTTCAGATCCACCTTAGGATCCGCCAGATCCACCCCGTGGAAATAGATATGCCCGGAGGTGGGCTCCTCCAGCATGTTCAGGCAGCGCAGCAGGGTACTTTTTCCGGATCCGGAAGCGCCGATGATGGCGATGACCTCGCCCTTCTGAACGGTCAGATTGCAGCCGGTCAGTGCTTTGACGGCCCCGCCGTTATATTCCTTCGTTACGCCTTCAACGCGAATGATTTCATTTCCGGTCTCCACGGCGCATCCTCCTTTCAATGGCTTCGATGGCCTTCGAGGCGGGATAGTTAATGCAGAAATAGATCACGGCCACGATGGTATAGGGCGCCAGCGTGATATAGGTGGAGCCGGCGACGGTCTTTGCAGCGAACATCAGTTCCGCCATGCCGAGGGTAGAGCAGATGGAGGATTCCTTTACCATGGTAATGATTTCATTCGCCAGGGCGGGGAGCACATTCTTGATCGCCTGGGGCAGAACGACCATCCGCATGGCGGGCCAGGCGGGAAGCCCCAGGGAGCGGGCGGCTTCCGTCTGGCCGATATCCACGGCCAGAATGCCCCCTCGAAAGATTTCCGCCACATAGGCCGAGGAGTTCAGGGCCAGCGCCACGACACCGGGAATGAACCGGCTGAGGGGGATGAAACCAAAGAGCTGCCAGGTATTCGGGATCCGGACTGCGCCGAAGAGACCGAAATAGATAATGCTCAGCTGCACCAGCAGCGGGGTGGAGCGGAAGATCGCGATGTATGCCCCGGAAATCGTCCGGACGATTTTATTCTTGCTCAGGCGCATAATGGCCAGCACGAGCGCCGGGATAATGGCCAGCAGCACGGAGACCACGGCCAGGAGGAGGGTATAGCCCAGGGCCTGCAGGATGTAACCGCCGTATTTTCCCATAAAAGAGAAGTTAAAAAACGAGGCGGAGGACATCCCCCCGAAAATGCCTTCCCAATCCATCAAGCTCACACCTTTCCTTCAGCGTTACAGAAAGACAAATGTGTAAAGCCTGATAAGCCTTACACATTTGCATAAAAGTCGGATTCGATGGGGCAGAGCCCCGAACTTAAACAGCTTATTCGCCGTCCTTGGCATAGCCTTCCGGCGCTTCAGCGGAGACTTCCTCGATACCCTGCAGCGTGGCGACGAAGGTGCGGAACTCTTCCACTTTACCTTCCTCCGTCATCTTGGCGATCGCGGCATTGATGCCGGGCAGGAGCCCCTTGGGATCGCCCTTGGCTACGGCTACAGCCACTTCGTTGTACGCGCCGAAGACTTCGCTGGCCTTTTCGGCAATGACCAGATCCTCATTCTGGGCGGCATAGGATTCGGCCACGGAGCCATCCAGAACCAGGGCATCCACCTTTCCGTTGACCAGCTCATTGACCAGATCCGTCACCAGCTGCAGCGGCACGACCACGCAGCCCGTCAGGTTCTCGCTGGCCTTGTCCACCTTGGTGGATCCGGTCTGAGCGCCGACGCTGACGCCCTGGAAATCAGTGGCGGCGTCCTGGAATTTTTCGGCATCCGCTTTCCGGACCAGGATCCGCTCAGGCTTTTCGGAAATATAGGGATCGGAGAAGTCAGCGGCCTTTTTCCGATCCTCGGTGGGCTCGATGTCCGCCAGAACCATGTCAAAATCGCCCATGCTCAGCGCGGTCAGCAGATAGTTGAAGTCCATGTTCTCGATGCGCAGCTCCATGCCCAGCTCATCCGCGATATACTGGGCCACCATGACATCGATGCCGCCGTAAACCATGTTTCCGTTTTCATCCGGATACATGAATTCAAAGGGGGCGTAGTCGGCGCTGGTTCCGAAAACCAGCGTCCCGTCCGCGAACGCGGCGGTCAGGCCCGTCGCCATTGCCAGAGCCAGCAGCAAAGCAATCAGTTTCTTCATGATTTCATTCCTCCGTTTTTCGGGTTGCCCCGATGATTCCCTCGGCGTTTCCGCTTCCGCGGATCGGGAAAAAGTATAGCACCGGGAGAAAGGACTGTCAAGGAATAAAATGCATGAATATGCAAATTTAAGGGGAAACCAACGCAAAAAACAGGGAAAAACCTGCATATATGCAACAAAAATGCATATCCTGATGCGGATGCACAAAAAAAGCGGCCGGAGCCGCGAAGGATTCTTTTGCGTTTTTCTTTCAGGTTTCATCCGTTGAGGTCTGAATGTACGCTTCCACCAGGGAGGGGTCCCCGCCCCGGGCCAGGAAGTCGGCGATGGCATCCTGCAGCTGGAACGTGAATTCTTCCAGACACAGGCCGTTTTCCCAGATATAGGCGGCGACGGGAACGCCTACATAGCGAAGATGCCAGGGCTCGGTGTTGATTTCGGTGATTTCATTCTTGTCGTCCGGGTAGCGGATGATAAAGCCATACTCATGGCAATGCTCCGCCATCCACTGGCATTCCGGCTCCGCCATCATCTTATCGTTCATGCCCCGGTCCTTCCAGTTGGAGGGAACCACATCGCACCCCAGCCCCGTCTGGTGGTCGCTGGCGCCGGGCATGGACACCCAGCCGTCATCTTTGCCGTTGTTTTTTGCCAGCCGGTTGCGGTACATGGTTTTCTGCGTCCCGTAGGAACGGTAGGCGGATTTCAGATACATGGTCCGGAAGCCGTCCACCTCCCGCATGGCGGCGTTCATCTCGCACAGGGCCTGAGCGGCCACTTCCTGCAGCCGGTGCCCGCCTTCGGGCCAGGACACCCAGGAAATTCCGCCGTTTTTCGGCTGCCGGGGAACCTTGACCAGATTATCCGGCACATACTTGCTGTCCAGCAGATAGTGTTTATTGGCCAGCTGAATGTACTCCGGATGAATGTCCTCCAGGGCCAGGGGAAAGTTCCAGGCTACGTCCCCGTAGAAGGGGGCGTCGAGATCCACGTTCTCAATGATTTCTTCAATCATCAGATCGTCGTCTTCAGCCAGCGCAAAGGACGCAGTCAGGCAGATACACAGGAGAAGGGCAAAGGTTTTTTTCACGGGCCAACCCTCCGAAACAGGTTATGGGCGCGGCGGCCGCAGGCACAGGCAGAATCCGCCGGGAAGGGCGGCTGCGGAATCAGCGCCGGGGCGCGGCTGCGATGCCCGGCGGGGCGTTTACGCCGCAGGCCGGGGACGTTCCTCAGGCGAAATCAGTTATTGCGCAGATCGCCCCAGAAGAAGAGCGCCACGGTCCCGGGGCCGGTATGGGCGCCGATGGTGGCACCGATGGGGAAGAGCTGGACTTTTCCGTTCAGGTGGGGGAAGTTTTTCTCCACCAGGGCGGCGACAGCCTGCGCGTCCTCCAGACAGTCGGAATAGGAAATAAAGCACTTCCCGTCATAGTCGGTTCCCTTATCCGCATGTGCCAGCATCCGTTCCACGATTTCCTTCGTGACCTTTTTCTTGGTCCGGATTTTATCCCGGGGAATCAGCCGGCCTTGATAGTCCACATTCAGCAGGGGGCAGATATTCAGCATCTTGCCGAAGAA
>CADBTC010000207.1 GCA_902797445.1 uncultured Eubacteriales bacterium
CCCAGGGCTCTGAGCTGATGGCCGGATTCGAACCGGCGACCTCATCCTTACCAAGGATGCGCTCTACCGACTGAGCTACATCAGCGCGCTGTCTCTCGACAACGGTGGCATAATACCACATCTGACATCCAAAAGCAAGTGGTTTCTGAAAATATTTTTCGTTTCGTCTTATTCGCTGCAGGAGCTGGACCAGACCGGCTCCTGATCCGGCGTTTCCGGTTCGAAGACAATGCCTTCGCCATTTTTGTAGATCAGCTCCTGGCTTTTGATGCTGACCCGGGTTCCGGGAGGCACCGGCCTGGTAATAAACACGTTCGATCCGATGACGGAATCGTGCCCGATCACGGTCTCTCCTCCCAGGATCGATGCGCCGGCATAGATCGTCACCCGATCCTCGATGGTTGGATGCCGCCGGTGTCCGTGAAGCTTCTGTCCTCCCCGCGTGGAGAGCGCGCCCAGGGTGACGCCCTGATAGATCTTCACATGGTCCCCGATCACCGTCGTTTCGCCCACCACAATGCCTGTCCCGTGATCGATAAAGAAATATTTCCCGATCTGCGCGCCCGGATGGATATCGATCCCTGTTTTACTGTGCGCAAATTCCGTCATAATCCGCGGAATCAGCGGCACATCAAGCTGATAGAGCACATGCGCCAGGCGATTGACTGTAATCGCATAAAACCCGGGATAGGCGATAATGATCTCTTCCTTGCTGGAGGCAGCCGGATCCCCGTCGTAGGCAGCCTCCAGATCCATTTCCACATAGGAGCGGATCTCCGGCAGCCTGGACAGGAAGACTTCCGTTATTTCCTCGGCCCGCCGGTTTGCTTCTTCTTCCGGCATCTGTCTGCTTCCCCGCAGCGCGATGCTGACTTCCCGGATCAGATGGAACGCCACATCCTCAATCAGCGCGGCCAGATGAATCGTGGGATTAAAAATCCGGAAGGTATAATCCCGATAGTATCCGGGAAAAATCAACCGGAGCATTTTACCGATCATATCCTCGATAACCTGCCGATCCGGCTGCGTAAACATTTCCAAACGGTCGACCACCCGCCCGTTGCCGTAATCCATCATAAGCTGATCCGACAGCGCGTGGATTCGGGAAGCCAGGCATTCAGGACTGCTGTTCATGCACACATCTCATTTCTGGTAAAATTGGGGGATACGGGAAACATCCTGTTTTCATGGGGCTGTTATGAGCCAATGTTTTTCAGCTCAGAATCAGGCTCCACACGAAAATCGCCGGAATGGAGCAGAGGGTCGTAAAAATCACCAGTTTCGTCGCGAACTGGGGATCCCGGTTATACTTGGAAGCCATCATGGTCGTGGTCGCCCCTGCGGGCATGGCCGCCAGCAATACGCTGACACCGGTCACCAGATGGCTGGCGCCAATCAGCCGGCACATCAGATAAACCGCGGCCGGCATGAGAATCAGCCGGTGAAGGGTAAAAAGCACGATGGACTTGTCCACCAGGTTGCGCAGGTCAATCTCACTGAGGATCATGCCGATCATGATCATGGTCAGGGGTGTATTGCACCGGCCGATGGATTGAATCGGGGTCACCAGAAACGGCGGAACCGTCAGTCCGCTGACCATCACCAGCAGCCCCAGGATGCAGGCAATCACGCAGGGATGCGTCGCCACCTTGATCAGCGTGGACTTCCGATCCGTTTTGCCGGAATACAGCGCCAGGCCCGATGTCCACATCATAATCCGCTGCGGAATCAGGTACAGGCTGGTCAGCTGCATCCCCGCCGCCCCAAAGACGCCCTCTGTAACAGCGTTTCCCAGAAAACCGGCGTTGGAACAGATCATCGCGTAGCACAGGCTGATCCGGCGGTCCGGATGCTCCCCGGGAAAGGCAGCTTTCCCGTACAGCATGGCCAGCATCTGGACAACGATGGAGACGAGAAACACCATCACAAAATCGGCGCCGGAAGTCCCTTCTGTCTTTCCGAGGAAGGACACGAAAATGTTGCAGGGCAGAATCACGTACAGGACCATATCCGTAATGACCCGTTCGGCTTCCTTCCCCACCAGCCTGATTTTCCGGATCAGGAATCCTACGGCGATCATGACGAAAATACTGAAGTTCAGCGATAACAGCTTTTCCATTGATCATCCCCACTGGAGCGCTTCCAGTTTTTTCGCGATGGCTTCCGCTGTGGGCGGGCAGCCCATTACGCAGTCGTCCGCTCCCCGGCAGCATTTGCCGATTCCCAGTTCGTCGAGTTTTTTCCCCTGCCAGCCCTGCCCGATATAAATCGTTTCCCGTTCACCGCATCGGCTGGAATGCAGCGCACGCACCAGCGCCGCATAGCAGGCGGAGCAGGCCATATTCTCCTTTACATTCCGGGTCAGCCCCGCCACGGTTCCCCGCGGTCTGGGATAGGTCGCGCCGTCGCTGGGCTGATTCAGCTCCGCGATATCCTCCGCATGCCAGGACGCACGCCCTCCGCCATACTGTTCGCCAAGCTCAATATACGGCACATCCTCCGCCGTCAGCCCCATCAGAGACCGCCCATAGGCATCCAGCTGCACCGCGTCCGTCCCCAGATACATCCGGTTGGTCTGAACCGGCGTGCCGCCCTCCTCAAAATCCAGATCGCCGCAGATGCTGTCCACCACAATGAGCCTGGGCTTCAGCGCTGCCGCCAGAGCCGCGATCGGTTTCTGCAGCCCCATGGCATGAAAATGCCTTTTCTCCCGGTCCGGCAGGCACCCCTTCAGGTTTTTCATCGCGCAGGTCATCACGGTCTGGCAGTGCCCCTTGAGCACGGGCAAATCCACCAGCAGCCCTGCGTCCAGCGCCCGGCAGCAGATATCGATGGGGCCCACGGCCGTCTTCACCGTACGGGTTTTATCCTTTTTTAAGTCAAAAAAAGGGACACCGTAATGTTCGCACACCTTGTCATATCCGGCCCTGCGCATGGCCCGCATGGTTTCGTCCCCGACCCAGCTGCCCTCGATGACGCTGATGTCGGAGACGCCATGGTCCCGGAAGTATTCGATACAGCCGCTCAGAACCCCGGCATGGGTGGTGGCGCCGCTTTCCGGCGTCCCCGCAATCACCAGGTTGGGTTTCAGGGCGACAGAGCCGCCCTCCGGCACCAGCCGGTAAGCCTCCGCGGCCTCCAGCAGCCGGACCGTCATCTCCCTGGCATTCTGACCGTATATCTGATAAATCTTGCTCATGCTGCTCCTGTATGGATGTTCATTCGTTCCCAAATCCTGTTCCGTCCGCTTCATCCCTGAACGAAAGGTATTCTACACGATTCGGGGTGTTTCCGCAAGTATGAAGGAAGCCCCGGACAGAGTCTTCTGTTCGGGGCACGACAATGCTGCGGATTCATTTTACGCCGACACAGCTGCCGTATAAAACATTCTCAGAAAACAGAGCCTGTTTTCAGGCGGCCTGTTCCTGATGGAAGCATTTCCTTCAGGAATAAACGTATTTCCTTCGTCTGTCCATCATGCCTCTTCTGCAGCCGGTGGATTCTCCATATACCGCATCATGCCTTCCGCGGCGATCTTCGCTTCGTCCACCGCGTGCACAACGGTCAGGGATCCGTGGGTCACATCCCCCGCGGCAAATACGCCGGGACGGGTGGTCATCTTGTTTTCATCCACAATCAGCAGGCCCCGTTCCGTCGCATGCAGGCCGTGGGTTGTCTTCACAAGCTTATCCTTGGGATGCTGGCTGATCGCGATAATGGTGGTATCCGCCCTCACCAGCTCGTCCTCGCCTTCCACCCCAATGGGCCGTCCCGCTTCATTCAGCACGGAGTTTTTAAAAACCGGGCCTTCCGGCGTAATCCGCTGGATCGATTTGCCTGTAAAGAATTCCGCGCCGTCCAGCTGGGCGTACTGCATCTCCATTTCGCTGGCGGAAATCGTGGTTCCCCGCTGAAAGAGCATCACCCGGGTGGCTCCGTGGCGGAAGGCGGTTCTGGCCACGTCCATTGCCACGTTGCCCATGCCGATGATGGCGACGGTCTGCCCCACGGTATAGGAAATCGGCCTGGCCAGGTAGGAAATGCCGAAGTGAACATTCGCCAGCGTTTCCCCCTGGATTCCCAGGCTGGTGGGCCGCCATACGCCGGTCCCGATAAATACGGCGGCATACCCGTCCCGGAACAGATTGTCGATCATCAGATCTCCGCCCATGGTAACATGCGGTCTGATCTTGACGCCCAGCTCCAGCAGCCTTGCCTTGTACCGGTCCAGGATGGTTTTCGGCAGTCTGAAATCCGGAATGCCGTACTGCAGCATGCCCCCGATCCGGTCTTTTTCCTCGAAAATGGTCACGCCGTATCCGTTCCAGGCCAGCTGGAAAGCCACCGTCATGCCCGCCGGGCCGCTTCCGATGATCGCGGCGTTCTTTCCGTTGTAGGGCTTTGCGCCCTCCGTGTTCATTCGATCCAGATAAGCGTCTGAAATGAACTTCTCGATTTCATAAAACTGAATGGGCTGTCCTTTCCGGTTCAGGACACAATGGCCATAGCACTGGGCCGCATGGTGGCATACCATCGAGCACACCAGAGACATGGGATTGTTTCCAAAGAGCAGTTTGCCCGCTTCCAGCAGCTTATTCTCCTTAAACAGGGCAATGGCCTGCGGAATCGGCGTATGTGCAGGGCATCCCTGCACACACAGCGGCTTTTTGCATTGCAGGCATCGGTTTGCCTCCGTTACGATTTTTACAGCCATATGATTATTCCTCCATCCACCATAAACCCTTCCGCATCGCTGTGAGCCAATCAGGTAATGGGCGCCGGATTAAAGATGCACAGATAGTTGTACATCCCGTATTTTTCCGCGAAGGGGCGGTCCTCCCCGCTGGCGCAGGCGATAATCTTGTTGAAAATTTCCGTCCCCACTTCCGCGATGGTCTTTTCTCCCGTCGCCACATCCCCGGCGCTGATATCGATGATATCCGGCCACTGCTCCTTCAGTTCGTTCCGGCTGCAGACCTTGATAACCGGAACCGCCGCCAGGTTGTAGGGGGTGCCGCGGCCGGTCATGAACACCTGAAGGCCGATGCCGCTGGCCATCTGGCAGGGGCCGCATACGATATCGCTGGCAGGCGTCGCCGCAAAAATCTCCCCGTGCCTGGTAGGCCGCTCCGCCGGAGACAGCACCTCCACGATGGGCGACGTGCCGGATTTGGCAATGGATCCCATGGCCTTTTCCACAATATTAGCCAGGCCGCCCTTCTTGTTTCCGGGCGTCGGATTGGCGCTGCGGTCCACCTGGGCGTCCTCCAGATATTTGTCGTACCAGCGCATCTCCGCGGCCAGCCTGTCCCGGACTTCTTCGCTCACGCAGCGCTCGGCGATGAAATGCACGCCGTCCCGGACCTCCGTTACCTCGCTGAAGAGCACGGTGCCGCCGCCCTGGACCAGCATGTCCGCCGCATACCCCGCGGAGGGATTGGCGCTGACGCCGCTGAAGGCGTCGCTGCCTCCGCACTGCATGCCGATGAGCAGATCGCTGAGGGGGAGCTCCTCCCTCCTGCGCTCATTCAGCTTCGCCAGCTTCCTGTCCGCCATGGCCATCAGGGCGTTCATGCAGCCCTCAAAGCCGTGGCATTCCTGCAGGACCACCACATTTTCCGGCGTATTGTTCTCCGGGCCCACCAGCATGTCCACCGTCAGCTTTTCGCAGCCCAGGGACACCACCATGAGTTCTCCCCCGAAGTTCGGGTGGTGCGCGATATTCCGCAGCGCGCGGATTGGTACCTTCGCCTCCGGCGCGTTGATGGCCACGCCGCATCCGTAGGCATGGTTGATCGCCACCACGCCGTCCACGTTGGGATACTTGGGCAGCAGCTCCCTGCGGATCCGCTCCAGCGCCACGTTCAGCGTGCCTTCCACGCACTGCACAGTGGTCTGAATTCCCAGCATATTCCGGGTGCCCGCGTATCCGCCCTCCGGATTCCGGTAGCCCCGCCAGGTTCTGACCGGCGGTTCCGGCAGATCCGTGCGGAGGTTCGTGCCCCAGGGCATATCGTCCAGGGACGGGGGCGTGGGCAGCCGAAGCATGTATTCATTGATCCACTGGCCCTTTGAAATCGGATCCAGGGCATATCCAAGGGTCACGCCGTATCGGATGACAGCCCCGTCCTTCGGAATATCCGTCAGGGCAATCTTATGGGCCTGCGGGATATCGCTGAGCGTAATCACCCCGGGCATGATCTCCGTTCCCTTCGGCAACTCCTTCACCGCAATGGCCACATTATCTTCCGGCTTGATCTGTACATAAGTCCGCATGAGAAAAAGCCTCCGTATTCAATATCGTTCTTTGCTCCGCATGGGGAAAGCTTCATGATGGGAAAAGGCCGGCTGGCATATACCAGCCGGCAGAAAAAGCTTCAGGTTATCTTACGAGGCAGGGCTTCTTGTTGTCAAACTTCCATCCGGGGATCAGATACTGCATGCCCTTCGCATCGTCACGGGCGCCCAGGCAGTTTTCCATATAAATCTTGTTTGCCTTCTTGACCTGATCCAGATCCACGTCGATGCCCAGACCCGGCTTCTTCGGCAGGTCGATGCAGCCATCCACGATCTGCATGGGTTCCTTGGTCAGCCGCTCGCGGCCTTCCTGCCAGATCCAGTGGGTGTCGATGCCGTTCATCTTTCCGGGGATAGCTGCCGCGCACTGCACGACCATGGCCAGGGAAATATCGAAGTGGTTGTTGCTGTGGCAGCCCCACATCAGGCCGAAGTCATTGCACAGCTGACCCACCCGGACGCTGCCGTTCATGGTCCAGAAATGCGGATCCGCCAGCGGAATATCCACGCTCTGCAGCGCGATGGTGTGGCACATCTGCCGCCAGTCGGTGTTGATCATGTTGGTTGCGGTGGGCATCATGGTCGCCTTGCGGAACTCCGCCATGATCTCCCGGCCGCTGAATCCGTCCTCCGCGCCGCAGGGATCTTCCATATAGGCCAGCACCTTTTTCAGATCCGGCGCCACTTCCAGCGCTTCCTTCAGGCTCCAGCAGCCGTTGGGATCCAGGTCCACCCGGGCGTTCGGGAACGCTTTCTTGATGGCGGTGACCGCCTTCACTTCTTCCTTCGGCGCCAGGACGCCGCCCTTGAGCTTGAAGTCTTCAAAGCCATATTTGTCAACCGTGGCCTTCGCCAGGGCGACGATCGCGTCCGGCGTCAGCGCTTCCTCGTTGCGCAGGCGGTACCATTCGCAGTCGGAATCTTCCTCGCTCATGTAAGGCAGATCGGTCTTCTTCCGGTCTCCGATATAGAACAGATAGCTCAGGAAGCGAACCCGGTCCCGCTGAATGCCGTCCCCCATCAGGGCCGCGGCCGGCAGATCCAGGAACTTGCCGAACAGGTCCAGCAGCGGCGCTTCGATGGCGGTGACCACATGCACGCCCGTCCGCAGGTCAAAGGTCTGCAGGCCCCGGACATCGTCCTTGATGTTGGTATTCAGCCAGGCCCGGACTTTGTTCAGCGTGCCCTTGTAATCCGCGATAGAAGTACCAAGAACCAGATCCTTCACGTCTTCCAGGGCTTTGGTGATCTTCTGTCCGCCGGGCACTTCGCCCACGCCCAGATTGCCCTCGGAATCGGTCAGCACCACCACGTTCCGGGTGAAATAGGGAGCGTGGGCGCCGGAGAGGTTCAGTTCCATGCTGTCGTGGCCCGCCACGGGATACACATCCATTTGCACAACCTTCGGGATCATCTTGATTACCTCCGTTATTTATTGATCATCTCGTTATTTCAGGCGCATACCGATCTTGATTGCCCGCATCAGCCGGTCCGCTGCCGCTTCATACAGCGCCGGCGCGTCGCGCATCGCCTTTTCCAGACTCATGGGCCCGGATACCGTTGTCTGGATGGTGCTTTCGCAAAGGTCAAACAGACCTTCCGCCCCCGGTCCGATTCCGCCTGCCAGCACAAGGGTCGGAATCCCTTTGGCCGCGCAGCGCTTCGCGACGCCCACGGGCACCTTGCCAAAGCGCACGCTCTGCCCGTCGATCCGGCCCTCGCCGGTGATCGCCAGATCCACCCCTTCCAGGCGTCTCTCAAAGTCCACCGCGTCCAGCACCGCGTCGATTCCGCTTTTCAGCGTTGCGCCCAGTACACCGCCCAGGGCCGCCCCCAGGCCGCCCGCCGCGCCGGCGCCGGGGAAGCGGGAAATATCCCTGCCCACGGCTGATTCCACCACCTTCGCGTAATGCGCCATGCCGGCTTCCAGCTCATCCCGGATTTCCGGAACCGCGCCTTTTTGGGGGCCATAGATAAAGGTCGCGCCATCCTCACCCAGCAGCGGGTTGGTGACGTCACAGATGACAGTGATCTCTGTATCTTTCAGCTCAGACATCAGCCCGGAGAAATCCGCCTTTGCCACCCGGATCATCCCGCCGCCGACAGGCTGTACTTTTTCCCCCTTCTCATCGGTAAACACTGCCCCCAGCGCCGTCAGCATGCCAATGCCGCCGTCGTTGGTCGCGCTGCCGCCGATGCCGATGAGGATCTTCCGCACGCCCCGTTTCAGGGCATCCGCGATCATTTCCCCCGTTCCGAGACTGGTCGCTTTCCGCGGATCCTTCTGATCCATGGGCACATAGGGCAGCCCGCTGGCCTGGGCCATTTCCATGACCGCTGTTTTTCCGTCGGGCAGCAGGCCCCACTCCGCCGTTTCCGGTTCAAACATCGGGCCTGTAACGGAGGTCCTGATCCGCTGGCCCCCCATGGCCCGCAGCAGGGCGTCCACTGTGCCCTCGCCGCCATCCGCCACGGGAACGCTCTGCGTTTCGCAGCCCGGAAAATGCTTTGCGCATACCCGTTCGAGAATGTCACAGCTTTCCAGCGCTGTGAGCGATCCTTTAAAGGAGTCCGGTGCAAAGATGAATTTCATGCTGTTTTTCCCGCCTTTTTTCAGGACAGGGCGAAGCCCCCGGCTTCGCCCTGTTTTATGATTCTCAGTGATGCAGCACTTCGCCCGTCAGCTTCTGATAGTACTTCAGCAGCGCGCTGTGATCGCAGGCGCCGTCGCCGTCGTGATGCAGGATCTTCATCATTTCCAGCACCATCTGGGTCAGCGGAATGGGCGCGTCCACAGCCTTGGCCGCATCCTGAACATTGGTCAGGTCCTTGATGTGCAGATCGATGCGGAAACCGGGCTGGAAGTTCTGATCCATCATCATCGGAGCCTTCGCGTTCATGACCGTGCTGCCGGCCAGCCCGCCCTTGATGGCTTCGAAAATCTTCTGGGGTTCCACGCCGCACATCTGGCCCATCTGCAGCGCTTCCGCCAGGGCCGCGATGTTCACAGCCACGATCGTCTGGTTGCACAGCTTGGTCACGTTGCCCGCGCCGACATCGCCGCACAGCACCACGGAAGACCCCATGGCTTCCAGAACGGGCTTAAACTTGTTGAACACTTCTTCCTTGCCGCCCACCATGAAGGCCAGGGTTCCGTCCACTGCCTTGGGCTGGCCGCCGGAAACCGGCGCATCCAGCATGTCAATCCCGTACTTGGCCAGTTCCGCCGCGATTTCACGGCTGGCCACGGGGTTGATAGAAGAGCAGTCGATAAAGGTCGCCGTCTTGGGCATCTTTTCCGCCAGCTTGTCGTCTTCCAGCATAACGCTCTTGACATGGGGGCTGTTGGGCAGCATGGTGATGACCAGATCCACACCTTCCACGGTCTCGGCACTGCTTCCGCACACGGTGGCGCCCGCCGCCTTCAGCTCATCCAGGGTTGCGGTATTGCGGTCATACACCTGCAGTTCGTATCCAGCCTTGAGCAGATTCTTCGCCATGGGCTTGCCCATAATTCCCAGTCCGATAAACGAGATTTTCATGTTGCATTCCTCCTGCTTTTCGTATTCTTTGGCTGCCGCAATGCAGCGGCTTTATTGGTGATTGCGCAATCGCGCAGCTGCCAATCGATTGGATTAATGAATCAGGCCCATTCCCATCAGGACTTTCTTCAGCTTCTCGCGCTGATCATCATGCAGCGGAAGAATCGGCGGCACGCAGTCCCCGCAGTCCTGTCCGATCAGCTTCAGCGCTTCCTTCAGGGTCACCGGGAAGGAGCCCATATTGGTGGCAACGCGCAGCGCGCTCAGCTTGAACTGGGCTTCCAGAGCGCCCTGATAATCCTTCGCCTGGAATTTTTCGTAGATATCCACGGCGATCCGGGGGGCCACATTCGCGCAGGAAGCGATGGCGCCGCTGGCGCCATAATGCAGACCTGCCAGGATCAGGGTATCCCGGCCCATCATGACGCTGAAATCCATTCCGCGGGTTAACCGGATGTATTCCTCCGCGTTGGTCATATCGCCGGTGGAATCCTTTGCGGCCACGATGTTGTCGATTTCCGCCAGCTTTGCGATGGTGGCAGGATCCACGCCCACGTTGGTTTTGGGTTTGTTGTTATAAATGATGATCGGCAGGCTGGTTTCCGCCGCAATCGCCTTATAGTAGGTATAAACCTCTTCCTGCGTCTGGCTGACGAACATGGGGGTCAGCACGCTCAGGGCATCGATGCCGCCGACCTTTTCCACCGCCTGGGCAATTTTGATAGCGCCCTTCGTCGTAATGTTGTTGGCTCCGGCATAAATCTGCATCCGGCCGGCCACCGCTTCCTTCGTCAGGGCAAGCAGTTCATTATAGAACCCCTGGTCATAAGCGTAAAACTCCCCGGTCGTTCCGAAGGGGAATACGCCGTGAATCCCGTTATCCGCCAGATAGTCCACCAGTTTCCGGTACGCCTTTTCATTCAGCCGCCCTTCGTGATCCACGGGAGTCACGATCGGGACAACGATTCCTTGAGGTTTGAAGCTCATGCCTTTAGATCTCCTTTCATTGATTACCTGAAACTGAAGTAAATGTATCACATTCTGCGCCCTTTCGTCAACGTGAAAAACGCGCTGCTCGTGGAAGTTTTCAGCTGATTTGAAATAAATTGAAATCAATCTTTTCATTGACAGCGCATTGTCCGAATGATATCATGGATGAACCCCATTGAAACCGTTCAAAGGAGCTGAAACAGCCATGGCCAAAGCCGCGATTCTGATGCCTTATCCGGACCTGAAAAACATTTTTGATACCCTGATCGGGAACTATCCGCGTCTGACCCCCATGACAGTGGAATATGTCGAAACGGAAAAAGTGGCAGAGACGGCCGCCTCCCTGGCCCGGCAGGGCTGCGAGCTGATTATCGCCCGGGGGCTGCAGGCGCGCCTGATCCGTTCGGCGGTAGAGATACCGGTCATTGAGATGCGGGCTTCCACCCAGGAGCTGGAGACGCTGGTTCTGGATCTGAAAGCCAAAATCCCAAACCGGGAAGGGGCCGTTCCCAGGCTTGCGATCATCGGTTTTTTCAATATGTTTCACAATACGGAGCGTTTCAACAGCCTGCTGAATGTGGATCTGAAAATCTACACCGCGACGGACATCGATCAGTATACCGGCCTCGTGATGCAGGCTGCCTCTGATGGCTGCCTGGGGGTCATCGGCGGCGAAGTGGTCATGAACCAGGCCGCCTCCCTGGGGCTGGCCTCCTCCTTCCTTTCCATGGGAGGGGAAAGCGCCCAGGAAGCCTTGGAAGCCGCTTCCCTGGTAGGATACAGCATCGATCTGATGAAGCGGTCCCACGCGGAAATCAGCGCCATGCTGGACAACACCGCGTACGCGATCGCCCAGGTGGATGAATCCGGAGCCATCCGGCTGGCCAACCGCGCTTTCTGCCAGCTGACAGGAAGGAAGCTTCAGGACATTGTGGGTTTGCCCGCAAACAGCCTGATTACGGATCTTTCTCCGGATGATCTGCGGGACGTTCTGTCGGATGCGCGGGAAATCGAAGCCGCGGTGGTGACCCTGGGCCACCGGACCGTTCTCCTGAGTATGATGCCCGTACTCCTTGAAAATCGGGTTTCCGGCGCCATCCTGAGCTTTCAGGAAAGCACCCGGGTATCGGAAATGGATTCCACCCTCCGGAAGGAAACCGCCCGCCAGGGGCAGGTTGCTCAGTATACCTTTGACCAGATCTACGCCGGCAATCCCGGCTTTCAGCAGACCATCGCCCAGCTGAAACGGCTGTCCCGATATACTGTGCCCATTCTGCTGCAGGGGGAATCCGGTACCGGGAAAGGGTATCTGGCCCAGTGCGTACACAATGAGTCCCTGCGGCGGGACGGCGTCTTTGTCACGCTGGACTGCAGCACGTCCCACCCGGACGATCTGGACGAGAAGCTCTTCGGCCGCTACTCCTCCCGGAAGGACGGGGATCTCTCCGCCGTCGATCTGGCCCGGGGCGGGACCCTCTATATCCGTCAGGTTGAGCTGCTGTCCCTGGAAACGCAGTATAAGGTTTTTCAGCTGACCCGGGGCCGGTACAGAAGCAATGGCTCCAACATTCCCCTGTCCGTGGACATCCGTCTGGTCCTCTCCACCGAGGCCAATCTGCCGCAAAAAGTGAGGGAAGGAACCTTCCGAAAGGATCTTTTCTATGTTCTCAACGCGCTGCGGATGGATATTCCTCCGCTTCGGGCCCGCCGGGAAGATATCCCCTCCTGGTTTGGTGCCATTCTTTCCGATACATGCCATGTAATCGGCCGCCAGGTTCATTTGACGGATGAAGCCTATGCCGTTCTTTCGGATTACAGCTGGCCGGGCAACCTGGACCAGATGGCTGCCCTGTGCGTCCGGCTCGTCCTGCTGTCCGAAAAGCGCAGCATCTCCGCCGATATGCTTCTCCATCATCTGCAGGAGATGGCCAGTGAGCAGAGCATCGCAGCCGGCGATTCTCCGGATCGTGTGATGAATCCCCGGGCGCAGGAGCTGCTGGACCTGCTGACCCGGTTCCACGGAAATCGGGAAAAAGCCGCCGCGGAGCTGGGCATCAGCAAAACCACCCTCTGGCGCCGCATGAAAAAATACGGAATCGCCCGGGACCTGTCCATGGACTAAAGGAAGAAGCGGCACTTCAGGGCTCTCGTGCTCCCGGGTGCGCCAGCAGGAATCCGCAGACAGGGCGTCGAATGATTGATAGGGATATGAACGAAAGCCGTTATTTTATCCAACCTTTTGCATACGAAGAAAGGAAGTTGATGCCTGATGGAGTACAGACATTTTGGTGATAGCTATATTGTTCGCATGGATCGGGGCGAGGAGATCCTTTCAGCCCTCAAAACGTTCTGCGAGAAGGAAGACATCCGCCTGGCGCAGGTGGATGCCCTGGGCGCGGTTGACCGCGCAGTGGTCAGCGTCTACGACGTCCCTACAAAGACCTTTTTCAAGAAAGAATTCAATGAGCCCATGGAGATCAGCAGCCTCTGCGGTACCGTCTCCCGCAAGGAAGGCGAGGTTTACCTGCACCTGCACGTCACGGTCTGCGACAAGGATCTGCTGGCCCACGGAGGGCATGCCAACGAGCTGCGGGTCTCCGCCACCTGTGAAATGGTGGTACGGACGATTCCCGGCGAAGTGGGACGGATGCTGAATGAGGACATCGGTCTGAATATGTTCAAGTTCGAATAAATCGGGTTTTGAAAGGATTTTTACACATGAGAACGGGAAATCTTGTGGTCGTCATCCCCAACCTGACGGATATTCACCGGAAGCAGATTACTGAATCGGCAGAAGCAAAGGGGTTTACCGTCGCTTTCTTTGAAAGTGCGGCGGAAAGCTTGCCTGCCCTGGCGGAAGCGGAGATCATTCTGGGGCAGGCGGCAGAGCTGGCAAAGAACGCGCCGAAGCTGGAATGGCTCTGTACGCCCTCGGCGGGGGTGAACCAGTTCGTGGGAGAGGGTATCTTCGCGTCCCCGGCCGCTGTTCTGACCAATTCCTCTGGCGCCTACGGTGTCACGATCGCGGAGCACACCATCATGATGCTCCTCTCTCTGTTCCGCCGGCGCCTGGATTATGACGGCATTGTTTCCCGCCGGGAGTGGAAGCGCGATCTGCCCATCCGCTCCATCCGGAACGGCCGCTTTGTGCTGGCCGGAACCGGGGATATCGGACAGGAAACCGCGATCAGACTCCGGGCTTTTGGACCGAAGTCTGTCATTGGCGTCAATCGAAGCGGCAAAAATCCGCAGAGTCTGTTTGACCGGGTCGTCCCCATCTCCGCGTGGGAATCCCTGCTTCCGGAAGCCGACGCCCTGATTCTTTCCCTTCCCGGCACCCCGGAAACCACCCATCTGCTGGGAGAAAAGCAGTTATCCCTCCTGCCGGACGGGGCGGCGGTCATCAACGTGGGAAGAGGAACGGTGGTGGATCAGGAAGCGCTGTCCGGAGAGCTGCGGTCCGGCCGGCTGACAGCCGCACTGGATGTATTTGAGAAAGAGCCTCTGGGGAAGGATGATCCAATGTGGGATTGTCCGAATCTGATCCTGACCCCGCATATTGCCGGGAATATGACGCTTCCCTGGACGGTGCAGCGCATTGTGGATCTTTTCCTGGAAGATCTGGACCGCTACGCAAAGGGCGAACCCCTGCACAGAAAGGTTTCCCTCCAAAAGGGATATTAATGGCTTCTGTCGGCGGCTCCTTTTCGATCAAAAGCGCATCCATCAAAGTTGAACAGGTTTCAAACCGGAAGGCATAAGAAAAAAAGGGGCTGCCGGGCGCAATCTCCGGCAGCCTGTTCTTTATATCTCCGCCCGGCCCTGTGCCAGCTTTTCCAGCGTCTCCCGCCTCACCCCCGGCGTCAGCCGGAACCGGGTTGGATCAAAGTCCATCTCCCGGTCCGTCATCCGGAAGATCCCAAACTTGATGGGGACCCCCTGTTCCATGTATTTCCGTTCGTGCTCCGAAATATAATTGGGTTCAAAGCCGCTGCCTGCCAGGTCCCAGGTCATATAAGCCACCTCGAAGCCGCAGAGCTCAAAATACACCCTGGAATCTTCAAACAGGGTATCATCATCCGTCTTAAACCAGATTTCTCCCCCGGGCCTGAGCATGCTCCGGTACTGTTTCAGCTGCCTGGGATGGGTCAGCCTTCGCTTTTCATGCTTGGGATGCTCCGTCCAGGGGTTGCAGAAGGAGATGATGATCCGCTCCGGCCCGTCCTCCCGGTCAAAATACCGGTCAATCAGACAGATGTCCGCGAAAAGGATCCAGGCATTCTCCGGATTGCCCCCGCAGGCCCGGACCAGATTCCGCCGGGTGTCCCCCAGCACATCCGGGCTGATATCCACCGCCACAAAATTAATATCCGGGTTGTCAGCCACCATTTTCGCGGTACTGACCCCCTTGCCGCATCCCATTTCCAGATACAGCGGGTGCTCCGGACGGGAAAAAGCCTTCCGCCAGTGCCCTTTCCGCTGTTCCCCCTCCGGTTCGTAAAACGGACAGGCGGCCAGCTCCGGCCTGGCCCATTTTTTTGTCCGCATATGCATGTCTGTGAACTTCCTTTCCGTCTCTGCCTGTACAATCCGCGGAAGGCTTTTTCTTCCACGTCAGTGCCGAATTTTATCATACTCATTTTCTGAAAACAAGCCATTTTTCTCTTTATCCTTCCACCGTATACCATCTGCAGGATGCGGAAAGCGTCTGGAAAACAAATCCTTCACGGAAAATTCATCTTCCAAAATTTCACAAGCGTTCAAATCTGTGATATACTGATCAGGTACCTTTTTTCGGAGGTGTATTTGACGTGTCCGTTTCTCTGATTCTGGCTTCCGCTTCTCCCCGGCGGCAGGAACTGCTCCGCCAGGCGGCCATTCCCTTTCTGGTAGATGCCGCAGATGTGGACGAAACCTGCGATCTCCCTGCAGAGCAGGCCGTGGCGGAGCTGAGCCGCCGAAAAGCGGCCGCCTCCCGCCGGAAGCACCCGGAATCTTTTATTCTCGCAGCGGACACGCTGGTGGCTGTGGACGGCCGGTCTCTCGGGAAGCCTGCGACGCCCGCGGAAGCCCGTGCCATGCTGCAGTCCCTCTCGGGCAGGACCCATACGGTCTGCACGGGTGTCTCCGTGCTCAGCCCCGACGACGAATTGTTTACGGATACCGATGTTTCTCATGTGACCTTTGATCCCATGACGGATGCGGAAATTGATGCCTATGTTGCCTGCGGCGAACCCATGGACAAGGCCGGCGCCTACGCCATTCAGGGCCGGGCCGCGCTGTGGATCCGGCGCATGGACGGGAGTCCTTCTGGGGTGATCGGGCTGCCGCTGGACCTTGTACGAAGGCTGCTGCTGAAAGCCGGGTTCCCGCTCTTTTCCTGATCCTGTTTCGGGCCCTGGTTTCAGCCGCCTCCCGGCTGTGACGGTCTGATCATTTTCTCGGGATCATCGCGTCCCTGACTCGCTTATGAAGGAATAAAGAAAGGATTACATTCATGCCTTTTGCGGCTCCTGATATCGGGATTGACCTGGGAACCTCCAATACCTTTGTGTATGTCCGCGGCCGGGGCATCGTGATTAACGAGCCCACCCTGGTAGCGGTGGAGCGGGACGATAAGCATACGGTTCGGGCAGTAGGAGATGAAGCCCGCTTTCTATACGGCCGCAGTCCGGATCAGCTGATGACCGTCTCCCCCATTCGAAACGGCCAGGTTTCGGATTTTGATATGACGGAGCTTCTCCTGAAATACTTTATCCGCAAGGCCATCGGTATCAGCTATCTGAACAAGCCGCGGGTCATCGTGTCCATCCCCTGCGGTCTGGACGATGTAAACCGCAAAGCCCTGACCTCCGCTGTCCGCTATGCAGGCGCGCGGCACGTTTTCCTGATTGAAAAGCCCTTTGCCGGGGCCATCGGAACGGGGCTCCCTGTATACGATCCGGTCGGCAATATGGTGGTGGATATCGGAGCCGGCACCACGGACGTAGCCATCATCTCTCTGGGAGGGCTGGTGGTTTCCCAGAGTGTGCCCATCGGCGGAGACCGGATGGACGAGGCCCTGATGAATTATCTGAAGCGAGAATGCAATATCATCATCGGGCGTCAGACCGCAGAAAAGGTTAAGATTGACCTGGCCACCGCCATGCCCCTGGAAGAATCCCGTTCCATCCTGGTGCGGGGGATTAATCAGCTGAATACGTCCGCAGGGACCGTCTCTTTTACATCCGAGCAGGCTTATGAAGCGCTCCGCGAACCCTGCTCTGCCATCATCAGGGCCATTCGCTGGGTGCTGGAGCGGACGCCGCCGGAACTGTGCGCCGATGTCATGCGGTCAGGCATTCACCTGACAGGCAGCGCCAGCATGCTTTTTGCTCTGGATCAGTACATTTCCGAAAAGCTGGATATTCCCGTGCTGCTGGCCAGAGATCCAGGGGACTGCTGCATTCTTGGCATCGGATACCTGACGGAAAACATCCAGCTGGTGACGCCGCAGGAGAAGCGGAACGCTCCCGCGAACTGACGTTCCCCCTGCTAAGTGCATATGAAAGAGAAAAAAAGGCTGCATTTAAGGATAAACCTTTGCCCAATCATTCGGATTTTCATCAGAAAGGAGGATGCGTTTCATGCCCCGATTCAGGCTTCGACCTCGTGAAAACAAAAAAGAAAACCGGCCCGCCGTGACAGATGACTTTATCTATGACGAACCGGAGCCGCAATCCTCCTCTCCGACATCCGATACGCCGGAGGAAGCCCTGCGCAAGCTGCGGGGCGGGCGCGCCGCGGAGGACGGCGCTTCGGATCTCTCCGAAGACGCTTTGGAATCAGAGAATCCAGATTCCGTCTCCTCCGGAAAATCCATCCGTGATTTTCGGAATCGCGCCCGGGGAACCTCGGGCATGTCCATGGAGGAAGACGATAAGCCCCTCCCCACCCGGCACCGCTCCCGCGGAAGCCATCCCGGATTCCGGATTTTTTTCATTGTCCTGATTACCGTCTTCCTGTTCTGCTTTTCCCTTGCGTATATCTTTCACCGGATTCTTCCGGACGCTCCCGTTTTCGGGGAACCGGAGACCATGGTCAGCGAAGCCGTGACTCCGGTGCAGTCCTTCTTCTCCGGTCTGACGGAAACCGTAGCCGGGCTTTTCCGCTCCTATAAGCTGCGCTCCAATATCGAGGCGGAATACAACGCCCTCCGGGCAGAGAATGAGCAACTGGTTTACAAAGCCATGCTGGCGGATGAATTGCAGCAGACCCTGTCCCAATATGAAGATCTGAGCGATGAAATCGCCGCGAACGCAGGGATGCGCCCCATTGTTTCCACAGTCATCGGCAAATCCGATTCCAACTACTTTTCCACCTTTACGATCAATAAGGGATCCGATGACGGAGTGGAAGATTATATGGCCGTCACCATCTCCGGCGCCCTGGTAGGCTATACGGAGAAAGTGGAACCGTCCTCCTCCACCGTTCGCACCATTATCGACTCGGAAGCCTCCATTGCCGCGCTGATTTCTTCCTCCCGGGATCAGGGAACCGTCCGGGGAACCCTGGGGATAGACGGAACCGCGATGTGCCGGATGTACTACCTCCCGGATGATAACCTGCCCCGGCCCGGAGATACGGTGGTGACCAGCGGAGTCGGCATGTCCTTCCCAAAGGGCATACCCATCGGAACCGTCCGGGAAAGCACCCGCGGCATGGAATCCAACAAACAGTATATCGTCCTGGAGCCGCTGGCGGACTTTCAGCACCTGGAGTACGTTATTGTTCTGCGCTATAAGCCCGTAGCGGAGGCCATCCAGGGCCGGGAAAACGGACGGACCAATGTGGAGCTGGTGCCTTTGGAAAGCGCCAGACCCTCTCCGCAGGTACCCCAGATCGCCTCTTCCCTCTTCGAAGTGCAGGAGTCGGCGGACCCGGATACCACCGCCACGCCGTCGCCCGAGCCTACAGAGACACCGGAGCCAACCCCCACCCCCACTTTGATTCCCACTCCGACGCCGGAGATTCATAATCTGGAATATCAGGTCGTCAATCCCAGAGGAGAACCGACGCCTACGCCGACACCGACCCCTGTGCCGACGCCCACGCCCTATCTGACCCCGGATCCGGATACGATGACGTTCGAGGAGGATGACGAATGAAAGCCATTCTCCGGCGTCTCACGGCACCCGGTATGTTCCGAAAGTACTTTTTCTTTCTTCTGCTGATTCCGCTTGGGTACCTTTGCCAGGTATGTATCATGCCTTATTTCCGCATCGGCGGTGTCAGCCCGAACCTGCTGTACGCGAACATTGCGATCATTACCGTTGTATACGGCCGTGTGCAGGCTCTCTGGGCCGGGCTGATCTATGGGTTTCTGATGGAAATCATGCTGCCCGGCATTCCCTTTGTCAATCTGGCCGTCTATCCCATCTCGAGCCTCTTCGTTTCCTTCGTGTTTGCGGATAAAACGCTGCGGCGCCTGCAAATGGATCGGGCGATGAGACGCAGAACACGGGAAATTCCGCCTCTGGTTCGGACAGTGCTCTGCGCCATGGTCAACGTATTCGTCTACGAGGTCATCAACGTGGCCTATATCTATCTGCAGGGCACGGATCTGACCGTCACGCATTTCAGACGCGCCGTGCAGGATATCCTGCTGACGGGGGTGCTGACGCTGGGGCTGGCCGTTCTGATCCGCCCCCTGATTCTTGGGCGGAAGAAGCCGGAACCCGTGCTGAAGAATCAGCCCATCGTATTCAGCAAAAAATAAGAGAATCCCGGCCGGCATCCGACCCCCTGGCCGGACAGCCCCAAACCTGCATGAACCGGAAAACATGTTTCGAAAGGAGTGTGATGGTACATGGAGAAGAAAGGAAAGAAGCTGCGCCCCGGCGCAGGCCGGTATCTCGGCTTTCTGGTGATTCTTTTCGGCATCTTTGTCTATCTGATCTCCGGGCTGGTCAATCTCCAGCTCCGCCAGGAAGAGCGTTATCAGGAGAAGGCGGAATCCACCCGTACCAAGACCATCGCCCTGCGGGGAAAACGGGGCAACATCGTCTCCTCCGACTCGGTGATTCTGGCAACGGATGAACTGATCTATAACGTGACCTTTTACAAGGATGCTTCCACCGTTTCCGCTTCCTCCTATCGGTCCTATACCGCTTCCATCATTGAAACCATTGACATCATCGAGAAAAACGGCGGCGAGATGGCCATTGACTTTGTCATTGAACGGGATCCGGAGACGGGAGACTGGATCTTCAACTTCGGGTCCGGTGTATCGGATTCCGTACTGGCCACCCGGGAAAACCAGTGGCGGTCCAATAACTACCTGACCAATCTGAATCGATACGAAACACCTGCCCAGTGTATCGAGCGTCTGAAAGCCCGATACCAGATTACCGATGACGTGGACGAGGAGACCATGCTGAAAATCATGGCCATTTACTCCGAAATGCAGATGAACATCTTTAACTCCCAGCCCATTGTCATCGCCAGAGATGTAAAGTACGAGACCGTCATCGAAATCGAAACCCGGTCCATGATGCTTCCGGGGATGGAAATTGAAATCGGCACCAAACGGGTATATCCCAGAGCGACGCTGGCCTCCCAGGTCATCGGCTATACGGGGGCCATTCCGTCCCGGTCCACCTGGCTGTCCCTGCAGGCCAAGGGCTACTCCTATAACGATACCATCGGCCGGGACGGCATTGAGTCTTCCATGGAGGATTGGCTGACACAGAATTCCTCCCTGCGGAAGGGATCCCGGGTCGTGGAACGGGACCAGATGTCCAAGGTGGTTCGCGAACTGAGCTATACCGAGCCGCAGGACGGAAACAACGTCAAACTGACGCTGAACGCCGCCTACCAGGTGGTGGCGGAACGGGTGATCGCCTCGAATGTGTCCACAACCCGGGACAAGCAGGAGGGGCTCCTGGCCTCCGACTCCTGGCTGGAAGCCAATAAAACGGATATTCATAACCGAAACTGGGCCACCTATCCCCTGGATCTGGCAGAGCATGGCTGTCTCATTGTGCTGGATATGCAGTGCCGGGTGCTGGCCATGGCGAATTATCCCACCTACGATCTCAATGCCCTGGTGGCCGGCGGAAAGGAGGCCATGGCCATCCTGGGTGACAACCGCAATCTGCTCCTGAATTACGGCATTCACGCCCGGGGAACCCCCGGTTCCATTTTCAAAATGGTGACCGGTACCGGCGCGCTGGTGGAGGGTGAGCTGCTTCCCACCGAGCGCATCTCCGACGGCGGATACTATACGAAATACAATTCCGACGAATCCACCGCCCCCAAGTGCTGGATCAACAAAAACCTGATTTATAAGCACGCCAACCAGACCATTGTGGACGGCCTGACCAACTCCTGCAACTATTTCTTCTACGAACTGGCCAGCCGGCTGGGAGAAGAGCGGCTTTACCGGTACGCGTCCCTGTACGGGCTGACCTCCAAGACCGGCATTGACCTTCCCGGCGAAGTCCGCTCCGTGGTGGGCAGCCAGAACAGCCTTTACGACCCGTCCAAGCCGGTAAACGAAGCGAATCAGGACACCTCCCTCCCCATCATCGTTTTCAACTCCATCAAGAGACACCTGAAAAACTGCGGAGCCTCCCGGAACATTGACTATGATGACGAACGGCTGTCGGTCTGTGCCAAGCGCCTGATGGACATGGCTGTGAACTACAATGAATCCGACTGGCTGGACAATATGCGCACCATCCTGATGGAGGAACTGAATATGACCCGCGAAATGGTCTATCTCCAGTCCGTCATCGGAGATACCTACAATTACATGAACGATATTAAGTGGGGCGGCGGCCAGACCATTCTGACAGGGGTCGGACAGTCGGTCACCGTGCTGACCCCCATCGCGGCGGCCAGATATGTGTGCACGGTGGCCAACAACGGCTATCTGTATAACGTGTCCCTGATCGATTCCATCTCCTCCCCCGAGGGAGAGATCCTCTCTCAGAGAGAGCCTACGCTCATTCATCGGATTGAGAAGGCGGACGAATACCTGCCCCTGATCCGGGAAGGGATGAAGGGCGTGGTTGACGAATCCGGTACCGCTGGTAAGTATTTCCGGCGCTGGCCCTATGTAGACCAGATTGCCGCGAAGACCGGTACCGCCCAGGTCACAAAGATCGACCTGGAGAACAATTCCTGGTTCGTCTGCTTTGCTCCCTTCGACAACCCGGAAATCGCGGTTGCCTGCTTTATCCCCAACGGTTATTCCGGATCGGAAGCCGCCAAAGCCCCCCGGGATTTTATTGAATGGTATATGGAGCAAAAGACGCTCCGCTCTGTCGAGGACTCCCTGGTCGTACCCAACAGCCTGGCCCCCTGATTCATCTCCGGTATCGGTTTTTTCTCCGCAGGCGCGGCAAAACGCAGCGGGTGTCCGTCCGGACAGGCACCCGACTAAATGCTGGAATGGAAACATCCAGAAAGGAATCACCCATGTCAGCCAATACCTGGCTTTTTGCCTCCGGAAAGGGAGGCGTCGGGAAGTCTACCATTGCCGCCTCTCTGGCGGCAGCCCTGGCCCGCAGCGGAAAGAGGGTCGTGCTCATCGACGCGGACATCGGCCTGCGGTCCCAGGACTTGCTGTTAAATCTGGAGAGCCGGGTGGTCTACGATCTGATGGACGTGGCCCGGGGCCGCTGTCTATTGAGTCAGGCCCTGCTTGAATCCCCGGACTTTCCGGGACTCTTTCTCCTTCCAGCCGCTCAGTTTGCCCGATGCAAAGAGCTGGAAGCGAAAAAACTGAAGCGGATGGTTTCCATCCTGCAAAAAAAAGCGGACCTGATCCTGATCGACTGTCCCGCCGGCGTGGAGCGGGGGCTGCGGAATGTCCTGAACGCCGGAGCCGGCCATACCGTCCTGTTGGTCACGCCGGATGATCTGTCCATTCGGGGCGCCGAGCGGGTCGCTGCCCTGATCGGCGAAAAAAAGCTTCCCCGGCCCGAAATCATCGTAAACCGGCTGAAGCCGGAGCTTATCCGCTCCGGAGATATGTACGCCGCCAGGGTGATCTCCGAAGTGCTGGATCTTCCCCTTTTGGGAGAGGTTCCGGAAGACCAGGCCGTCTGTGTCGCCCAGCTGCGGCACCGTCCTGTTCTTGCTTATGCATGCGAAGCCCGGGAGGCCATTCTTCGGATCGCGGATCGGATGAATGGCGGGAGCGCCCAGCTCCCCGGCTATGGCCTCCAGAAGGAATCTTTTCTGCGCCGGCTGCTGGGGTCGAGACGGAGCCGGTCGTCACTCAGCCGGCTCAGGGAGGTGGATTTATGAACGAAAGAACCGTGGAGCGCCGCGCGTACCGGGCCCATACGGATGTGATTCTGATTATGCTGGTCGGCATCATGTCCCTGATGGGCATCGTCGCCGTATGCGTCGCCACCTATACGCCCGAATCCAATTCAGACATTTCCTTTCTCAATCATGTCGTTGAGTCCTCGTATACCATGCGCCAATGCCTTTTTGTGCTGGTGGCGCCGCTGGTGGTGGGCGCGCTGCTGGTCATTCCCTATGACTTTCTTCTGCGCAGGGCGGAAATGATCTATTGGGCCATGGTTGTCGTCCTCGCCGTGGTTACGGTCACGAACCGGGCCCAGGGCGTGAAAGCCTGGCTGGACGTCATCTGGGGCTATACCATTCAGCCTTCGGAGTTCGCGAAGCTCTCCATGATTCTGATTCTGGCCAAGCAGCTTTCCCGTTCCACCAGGCCCATGGCCACCTTCCGATCCTTTACGCAGGTGATGATGACCGTCGCCATTCCCTCCATCATCATTCTGGCGGAAGGCGAAACCGGATCCATGCTGGTCATCATCGCCCTGACCGCCGTCATGATGTACTTTTCCGGCGTCAGTCTGAAAACGCTGGGGGTTCTGGCGAGCATTGCCCTGCTGGGCATCCTGTCCCTGTACGGTATCATGGTGGCCACCGGCTCCACCGACTACCGGCTGGCCCGGATTTCCGGCTTTCTGAATCCGGACCTGTATTCCTCCTCCGACTCCTACCAGATGCAGCAGTCCCAGATGGCGATTGGCTCCGGCGGTCTGACGGGCATCGGGATGTTTGTGGATGGATCCATGAGCCAGCTCAACTACGTCCCTGCCGACTGGACGGACTTCATCTACGCCACCATCGGGGAAGCCTGGGGGTTCGCGGGCTGCATGACCGTGCTGGTCATGTACATTCTGATTCTCCTGCGCATGCTGTACCTGGCTTACTTTACCCGGGACAAATTCGGGCGGCTGATCATCTGCGGCGTTATGGGCATGCTGCTCTTCCATGTGTTTGAAAACATCGCCATGACCCTGGGGCTTATGCCCATTACCGGTATTCCCCTCCCCTTCCTCTCCTACGGCGGGTCCAACATGGTGACCAACATGGGCGGCATCGGCCTGGTCCTGAATGTGACCCGCAACCGCTCCCTGTCCGACGCGGTGAGCACGCCCCAGACTTGGCATAATCCCTATCGGTATTCCACCAAGTTTAAAACCCGGCCATACTGATCCCCTTTTCGTTTTTAAACGGAATCAGGATAAGCCCGCGCTGCCTGCCCGGCGCATATGCGCGCGCGCTCCCGGCCCGGTGTCCCCCCCATATGAAAGCCTCAAAAAAAGAAGGCGGAGCATCTGTTTCTCCGTCTTCTTTTTTCATGGAAAAAAATCAGTTAAACAAATCCTTGACCCGGTCCATGAAGCCCTTCCGGCCTTCATATTCCTTGTCCCCGGTCGTGCCGTCAAACTCCCGCAGCAATTCCTTCTGCCGGTTGTTCAGCCGCTTGGGGATTTCCACCTTGACCTTCATAATCAGGTCCCCTTTGCCGCTTCCTCTCAGCTGCTGGATGCCCGCACCTTTGATCCGGAATTCCGTGCCCGGCTGGGTGCCTTCAGGAATCCTGTACTTCACCGGACCGCTGAGGGTCGGTACCTCCACATCTCCGCCCAGGGCCGCCGTCACGAAGCTGACGGGGAATTCCAGCAGCAGATTGTATCCGCTGCGCTGGAAGATCTTATGGGGCCGTACGCTGACCGTAATATACAGATCCCCGTTGGGGCCGCCGCGAAGCCCGGGTTCCCCCTGGTTGTTCATGATGATCGTCTGCCCGTTGTCGATGCCGGCCGGCACCTTCACGGTTACGGTTCTCTTTTTCCGGATCCGCCCGGATCCGCCGCAGCCGGTGCACTTATCGGTAATCACCTTTCCCGAGCCTCCGCAGGTCGGGCAGGTACGGACCGTCGTCATCCATCCGGCGCTGGACCGGATCTGGCCCGTCCCCTGACAGGCCGCGCAGGTGCTGGCCCTGGTTCCGGGTTTCGCGCCGCTGCCCTTGCATGTATCGCACAGCTCGTTCCGATAGATCTCGAAGCTCTTTTCGCACCCTTTCGCCGCTTCCTCGAAGGTAATCCGCAGCTCATACCGCAGATCCGCCCCCTGCATCGGTCCCTGGGCCCGTGTCCGGCCGCCCATGCCCCCCATGCCGCCGTTAAACAGCTGATCGAAGATATCCCCCATGCCGCCGAAATCGAATCCGGCGCCGCCAAAGGGATTCCCGCCGCTGCCCATGCCGCTCGTGGGATCCTCAAAGCCGAACTGGTCGTACCGCGCCCGCTTCTGCGGGTCGCTCAGAACCTCGTTGGCTTCATTCAGCTCCGCAAAACGCTTGACGGCCTCTTCGTCATTCGGATGCAGGTCCGGATGGCATTCCTTTGCCTTTTTCCGATACGCTCTTTTGATCTCATCGTCGGTGGCGTTTTTCCCGACCCCCAGCACCTCATAATAATCCCGCTTGTCTGCCAAAGGTTCTCACCCCTTACCGGAATTTAGCCCGCCCCCCAAATCAGGGGTGACGGGCCTGCATTCCATTTCCTGTCTGCGGTGCCGAAGCGAATGCTTCGTACCGTATGGTTCATCTGATGGTTTATTCGACGCTGCCGTCCGCGTTCACGCTGCCGTCATCGTTGACCGTGCCCGCGCCGGGCTGCGCGCCGCCCATGGGATCCTGCGCGCCGGCCTGCTGCTGGTAGATTTTGCCGAACACCTGGTATACCTTCTGGGTGAAGCCTTCCATGGCGTTCTTGATCTCGCTTGCGTTGTTGCCTTCCCGAACCTTCTTGAACGCGTCGATCTCGCTCTGCACGGCGCTCTTGTCTTCCTCGGACAGCTTGTCGCCGTTCTCCCGCAGGGTCTTCTCCGTCTCGTAAATCAGGCTGTCGGCCCGGTTGAGGGTTTCCACCTCTTCCTTGCGCTTCTTGTCCTCTTCGGCGTACTGCTCGGCTTCCTTAACCCGCTGATTGATCTCCTCCTCCGTCAGGTTGGTGCTGGCGGTGATGGTGATCTGCTGCTCATGCCCGGTGGCCTTGTCCTTGGCGGATACATTGACGATGCCGTTGTTGTCAATGCTGAAGGTCACCTCAATCTGCGGCACGCCCCGGGGCGCCGGTGCGATGCCCGTCAGCTGGAAGCGGCCCAGACTCTTGTTATCGTAGGCCATCTGCCGCTCACCCTGCAGCACGTTGATTTCCACCGTGGTCTGCCCGTCGGCGGCCGTGGAGAAAACCTGGCTCTTGCTGGTGGGGATGGTGGTATTCCGGTCAATCAGCTTGGTGAAAATATGCCCTTCGGTCTCCAGTCCCAGGCTCAGGGGCGTCACGTCCAGCAGCAGCACGTCCTTGACGTCGCCAGCCAGCACGCCGCCCTGAATCGCCGCGCCGATGGCGACGCATTCATCCGGGTTGATGCCCTTGAAGGGTTCCTTGCCGGTAATCTTCTTGACCGCTTCCTGCACGGCGGGAATCCGGGTGCTGCCGCCCACCAGGATCACCTTGTTCACCTGGTCCACCGTCAGCCCGGCGTCCTTCAGCGCCTTGCGCATGGGTTCAATGGTGGCTTCCACCAGATCCGCGGTCAGCTCTTCGAACTTCGCCCGGGTCAGCGTCACATCCAGGTGCTTGGGACCGGTGGCGTCAGCAGTGATGAAGGGCAGGTTGATGTTGGCCGTGGTGGTGCCGGACAGCTCAATCTTGGCCTTCTCCGCGGCTTCCTTCAGCCGCTGGGAGGCGATCTTATCCTGCTTCAGGTCGATGCCGTTTTCCTTCCGGAACTGTTCGGCCACATAGTCGATAATCCGCTGATCGAAGTCATCGCCGCCCAGGCGGGTATTGCCGTTGGTGCTCAGCACTTCGAACACGCCGTCACCGATATCCAGGATGCTGACATCGAACGTGCCGCCGCCCAGGTCGTATACCAGGATCTTCTGGTTCTCTTCCTTATCCAGCCCGTAGGCCAGGCTCGCGGCGGTGGGCTCATTGATAATCCGCTTTACATCCAGACCGGCGATCCGGCCCGCGTCCTTGGTGGCCTGGCGCTGGCTGTCGTTAAAGTAGGCCGGCACGGTGATGACGGCTTCCGTCACCTTTTCGCCCAGATAACTTTCCGCCGTTTCCTTCATCTTAGTCAGGATCATGGCGCTGATGTCCTGGGGCGTATAGCTCTTTCCGTCGATGGTCACCTTGTATCCGGTACCCATTTCCCGCTTAATGGAAATGACGGTCCGGTCCGGATTCGTCACGGCCTGACGCTTGGCCACCTGGCCCACCAGGCGCTCCCCATCCTTGGTAAACGCGACGACAGAAGGAGTGGTCCGGCTGCCTTCCGCGTTGGCAATCACGACCGGCTGCCCGCCTTCCATGACGGATACACAGCTGTTGGTTGTTCCCAGGTCAATACCGATAATCTTACTCATTTTTGTTTCCTCCATTTTCTTTTCTGTATGTTTGCGTTGTTTCGGTTTTCGAAGCGGCGGACCGCCGCGGCTTTTTGCCCGTCTGCCGGGCGTCTATTCCGGAACGACCTTCACCATCGCGTGGCGAAGGACCTTTTCTCCCATCATGTACCCCTTCTGAAGCACCTGGCACACCGTGCCCGGCTCCCCTTCCTCCGGGGATCCCTGCAGGATGGCGTTCTCCAGGTTCGGATCGAATTTCTCGCCCACCCGGTTAATGGCCGTAACCCCCAGCTTCTGATACACCTCGTTCATTTGCTTCAGCACCAGCTCCACGCCGCTTTTCATGCTCTCGTCCTGGCTGTTCGCGGCAGCGTCCGCCGCCCGTTCCAGGTTGTCCAGCACCGGCAGCATGACGGCGGCCACATCCCGGCGGCCTTCGGCGAAGCTGTCCGCCCGGACGCTTTCATTGCGCCGCCGGAAGTTTTCAAAATCCGCCTGCACCCGCTGGGCCATGGCCAGATACTCCGCCGCCTTGGCTTCCGCCGCCGCCAGGATCGGATCCTTTTTCGGGGCTTTGACCGTTTCCTTTTCCGGGGTGTTCTCCGCTTCCGCCGCTGTTTCCGTGGCTTCCGTTACCGGCTGATCCTCTTTTGTCTCCGTGTCCTGCATCCCTGGCTCCGCTTCTCTGCGGTTTTCCTCAGGATTCATGTCCCTTCTCCTCTTTCTCTTTTTCATTCCGCGTCATCCCCTCCGCTGAACAGGTCCGTCAGCTGACTTCCCATCATGTTCAGGATGGAAATCACCCGGGAATACTGCATTCTCGTGGGCCCGATCACACCGATCGTCCCCTGCTGGCCTCCGCCAGTGGAATACGTCGCCGTCACGATGGAGCAGTCCGCCATCTCCGGCACGCCGGTTTCCGGCCCGATGCGAACGGTAAAGGCCATTTCCCCGTTTCCACGGATGATGCTGGCCAGCCGGTCTCTCGTCTCCATCAGGCTCAGGAAATTCCGGGCTTTTTCCACGTCGTTGTACTCCGGGTAGCTCAGCATATTGCTGGTCCCGCCGACGGCCACATGAGGCTGCCTGGGGGAAGCCCGCCGATCATTCAGCATACCGTAGAAACGCTGCAGAAGCGCTTCGTTCTCCTGCATCCGGCTGATCATACCCGGCAGGATCTCGCAGGACTCCGTCAGGGTGTGTCCGCTCAGCGCCTCGGTGATGGCCCGGGAGATGGTGTACAGCGTATCGCTGTCCATGTCACCGCTCAGGCGGATCGTGCTGTCCCGGACGATGCCGGTATCCGTCACAATCACAACCAGCGCCGCGTCCCGGGATACCGGAACCAGCTGCACCGTCTGGATTTTGGGCATCTTCCCCCGGGGAGAAAGCACCACTGCCGTATATCGGGTCAGCGAGGAAATCACCTTCGCCGCATGATCGATCACGTCCTCCATCTGGTGCGCCCGGCCAAAGAAATGGCTGCTGATGGTGTCGATCCGGTCATCCTGGATCTTTCCCGCCTTCAGCAGGCTGTCCACATACAGGCGGTACGCCTTCGCGCTGGGAATCCGGCCGGCGGACACATGGGGCTGATCCAGATACCCCAGCTCCTCCAGGTCGCTCATCTCGTTGCGGATCGTGGCGGAGGACAGGCCCATATCGTACTTTTTACTGATGGTCCTCGATCCGACCGGAACGCCGGTCAGGATATAGTCGTCAATAATGGCCTGCAGAATGCGCATCTTCCGCTCGTCCATTTCCATACGCCTGCCTCCTTTCACAGCTCTTTCGGTGTTTGTTAGCACTCAATTGGGTCGAGTGCTAACCACCAGCGATACAATATCACCAACCCGTCTCTTTGTCAACCGTTTTCCGCATTATTTTCCATTTTCCGCATAAAAAAATTTACGCCATTCCGGAGTGTTTCCCGGCACTTTTTGTGCACTCTCTTCCATTTAACCACATTCTATGGTATAATATATTGTTCTTTCGGGCTTCTGACGCGCTGAGCGTCCTGGAAGGCATGAACAGGGCGGTTATGTCCGTCCGCAAGGAGTGAAAGCATTGGCATCGAAGGGCTATAGCGCCGAGAATATTCAGGTGCTGGAGGGGCTGGAAGCTGTCCGGATGCGTCCGGGCATGTATATCGGGACCACGTCTTCCAGGGGCCTGCATCATCTTTTATGGGAAATAGTGGATAACGCCATTGACGAAGCGTCCAACGGCTTCGCGTCCGAAGTGCAGGTGACCCTGCATAAGGACGGATCCGCCAGCGTCTTCGACAACGGGCGCGGCATGCCTGTGGATGAACATCCCACCATGGGCGTACCCGGCGTTCAGGTCATCTTCACGGTCCTGCACGCCGGGGGTAAATTCAATAACGAGAACTACAGCTATTCCGGCGGGCTCCACGGGGTTGGCGCCTCGGTGGTGAACGCCCTGAGCAAATGGCTGACGGTGGATGTATTCCTGAACTGGAGCCATTATCGGATGGAATTTACCAGCCAGTATGATCCGGCGGCCGGCAAAGTGGAAGCCGGAAAGCCCTCCGGTCCCCTGCAGGTGATCGGGAATACCCGAAAAAAAGGAACGCTGGTCCGCTTTCTCCCGGATGATACGATCTTTGAGGATGTCCGCTTCAATGGCGAGCAGGTTGCCCGCCGGCTGCAGGAGCTGGCCTACCTGAACAAGGGCGTCCGCATCGTTTTTACCGACGAAAGAACCCCTGAAAAGGACAGCCGGGTCTTCTGCTACGACGGCGGCATTACGGACTATGTCCAGTATCTCAATGCGGGCAAGAACGCGCTGCACAATGACGTCATCTATCTATCCGGCTCCCGGGACCAGATTATCTGCCAGGCTGCGATCCAGTATACGGACGGATACAGCGATTCCGTCTTTTCCTATGTAAACAGCATCAACACTCCCGAGGGCGGTTCCCATGAAGCCGGCTTCAAAGCCGCCTTTACGAAATGTCTGAATGATTATGCCCGCCGCATTGGACTGCTGAAGGACAAGGACAGCAACCTGGCCGGCGAGGATTTCCGGGAGGGGCTGACCTGCGTGCTGACCACCATGGTCAAGAATCCCCAGTTCGAAGGGCAGACCAAGGGCCGCCTGGGCAACAGCGAAGTCCGCCCGGCGGTGGAGGCGGTGATCACCCAGCAGATGACCGACTGGCTGGATAATCTGAAAAATCAGGAAACCGCCACGGCAATCGTAACCAAGGCGATCCGGGCCGCGCAGGCCCGGGAGGCAGCCCGCAAGGCGCGGGACAATTCCCGCAAAGCCGCTGCCCTGGAGGCTGCGCCTCTGGTCGGGAAGCTGGCTGCCTGCACCGGTCGGAAATGGGAGGATAACGAGCTTTTTATCGTAGAGGGCGACTCCGCAGGCGGCAGCGCCAAGCAGGGGCGGGACCGGCGCTTCCAGGCGATCCTCCCGCTTCGGGGCAAACCCCTGAACGTGGAAAAAAAGCGGCTGGATCAGGTGCTGGCCAACGAGGAATTCCGGTCCCTGATTACTGCGCTGGGAACCAATATCGACGATAAGTTCTCCCTGGAGAACCTGAAGTACGGAAAGGTCATCATTCTCTCCGACGCCGATCAGGACGGCGCCCATATCCGGGCCATCCTGCTGACTTTCTTCTTCCGCTATATGAAGGAGCTGATTACGGCCGGGCACGTCTATATCGGCATGCCTCCCCTCTACAAGGTCCAGAAAGGCAGCAAAACCATCTATGCCTACGACGACCGGGAGCTGGCCAAGGCCACAAAAGCCGCCGGTAAGGGGTATACCCTGCAGCGCTACAAAGGGTTGGGGGAAATGAACCCGGAGCAGCTCTGGGAAACGACCATGGATCCCTCTCAGCGAAAACTGATGCGGGTTTCCATTGAGGACGCGGCACTGGTAGACCGGCTGACCACCATCCTCATGGGGGACAAGGTGGAGCCCCGGAGGGACTATATCAGCGAGCATGCGGACTTTAACCGGCCGGACGATTTTGAACTTCCGCCGGATCAGAACCGGGAAGGAGCGTGATGAGCCCTTATGGCCGGAAAGAAAAAAGCCAATGATTCCCCCATCGTAAAGGATGATCCCTCCCGCATTCTGGATACCTCCATGGAGGACGTCATGCATAACAGCATGATGCCCTACGCGGAGCATGTCATTCTGGACCGGGCCCTTCCCCGGGTGGAGGACGGGCTCAAGCCTGTGCAGCGGCGCATCCTCTATACCATGATGGAATTGGGAACAGTGCCAGATAAGCCCCACCGCAAATGCGCCCGTATCGTGGGGGACTGTCTGGGCAAATATCACCCTCATGGAGATTCCTCCGTTTACGGCGCGCTGGTCCATATGGCGCAGGATTTTTCCATGCGGGCTCCCCTGGTGGACGGGCACGGAAACTTCGGCTCCATTGACGGAGACAGCGCCGCGGCCATGCGGTACACGGAAGCCCGGATGGCCCCTCTGGCCATGCAGATGCTGCGGGACCTGGAAAAGGATACGGTTCCCTTCCGCCTGAATTTTGACGATACCCTGAAGGAGCCGGATATGCTCCCCGCCCGGTTTCCGAATCTGCTGGTCAATGGCGCCAACGGCATCGCCGTGGGGCTGGCCACCAATATTCCGCCCCACAATCTGGGGGAATCCATCCGCGCCGTCATCGCCCAGATGGAGAACCCGGATATTTCGCTGGACGACCTGATGGCCATCCTTCCGGGGCCGGACTTTCCCACCGGAGGCATTCTCCTGCGCAATGAGGAAATCCGCCGGAGCTACGAAACGGGCCGGGGCAAGCTGACGCTCCGGGCAAAGGTGGAGGTGGAGGAAGGGGCCGCCGGGCGGAAGCTTCTGGTCATCTCCGAGGTTCCCTATCAGGTCAACAAAGCCTCCATGCTGGAGAAAATCCAGAAGCTCAGCGAGGAGAAAAAAGCAGCGCTGGGCGGCATTTACGATATCCGGGATGAAAGCGACCGGACGGGTATGCGCGCTGTGATCGAGCTGCGCAAAGACGTCGATCCCGCCCGGATTCTGGCATACCTGTATAAGTATTCCGACCTGCAGGTAACCTTTGGGGTCAACATGGTCGCCATCGCCGGCGGCAAGCCCGTGCAGCTGAGCCTGAAGGCCATGATCGCCCATTATATCGATTACCAGAAGGAGGTCGTCACCCGGCGGACCCGCTTTGAGCTGAATCAGGCCAAGGCCAGGGCCCACATTCTGGAGGGGCTGATGATCGCCCTGGACAACCTGGACGAGGTCATCGCCCTGATCCGGGCCAGCAAAAGCCCCAAAGAAGCGAAGGCCGGACTCATGGAACGCTTCTCCCTGTCGGATGTGCAGGCCCAGGCCATTCTGGACATGCGGCTGCAGCGGCTGACCAATCTGGAAATCGTGGCCCTCCGGAAAGAATATGCCGACGTGATGAAGCTCATCGCCCGACTGGAAGGCATTCTCAAGAGCGAGAAAAAACTGATGGCCGTCATCCGGACTGAACTCTCCGAAATCGCCGAGCAGTACGCTGATGCCCGGCGGACATCCTTCGAGGAGCCTTCGGATGCCCCGGCGGAAATGCCGGTGGAAGTTTCCGTGGCGGAAGACGCGGTCATCGTCTTTACCCAGGGCGGCTATCTGAAGCGGCTTTCCCCGCTGCAGATCAAAAAAATGCCCCTGCCCTCCGCGGTGGAAAACTTTGAGGACAGCCCGCGGTTCCTTCTGCACGCCACCACGGCGGAAACCCTGTTCTTCTTTACGGATAAGGGAAATTGTTATCCCCTGTCGGTGGGAAAGCTGGCGGAAATCAAGCCCCGGGACCGGGGGCAGCTTCTTTCCGGTGTCCTGGCGGATATTGCCGATGATGAGCGCCTGCTGCTTCTTTTTTCCGCACTTCCCGCTGAGCTGGACAAGATGGAAGACCTGATCTTTGTAACGGAGAATGGCACGGTGAAACGATCCGCCGCCGCGGATTACGGGATCCGCAGCAAAAAATATCCCACCCTCACGCTCAAGGGAGAAGACCGGGTGATACGGGTGATGCAGGCAGAAGCCGGTTCGGACCTCCTGCTGATTTCCCGTGACGGGATGTGTATCCGTTTCGCGGAGAGCGCGGTTCCTGTTCAGGGCCGGACCGCCGGCGGCGTCAAAGGGATGGGGCTGGAGCAGAATGACCGGATACTCTGGGCCGGCCAGCTCCGTGAAAAGGACGAGCTGGTCCTCTTTTCCGACCGGGGATGGGGCAAGCGGATTCCGCAGGCGCAGTTCGAAGCGCAGAATCGGGCCGGACGCGGTGTGCACTGCTTTCTCTTCAATCGAAATGGCGCCAGCGGACGCAGCGTAGCCGCGGTCTGGAAAGGTCAGGAGGATGTGCCCGCCACGCTGCAGATTTTCCAGGTTCGCTCCCCGGCCACCATGCTGGAAAAGGATGAAATCCTGCTGCAGGGGAAACAGGGCAAAGGCATGCCCTATGTCATCGCCGTGATGGACGATGTCATCACCGGGATCGCCGGTGTTGAGATAAACAAAGACGAAGCTTAACGACAAAAAGGAGGATTCCATTTATGGCAAGACAGAACTTTGGCGGATTTGGCGGGGGCGGCAATATGCAGCAGCTCATGCGCCAGGCCCAGAAGATGCAGCAGCAGCTTCAGGAAACGCAGGAAAAGCTGGACGCGGCGGAGTATGAAGCAAGCGCCGGCGGCGGCATGGTTTCCGTAAAGATCAGCGGAAAGCCGGAGGTGACCGGCGTTACCATTGATCCCCAGGTGGTGGATCCTGATGATGTGGAAATGCTGCAGGATCTGATTCAGGCAGCGATCAACGAAGCCCTCCGGAAGAGCGAGGAGGCGAAAGAAGCGGCGATGAACCGCATGGCGCCCGGTATGGGCGGCCTGTTCTGATATCATGAGCGAAACGATTGAACCCATTTCCGCCATGGCCGCGGAACTGAACCGGCTTCCGGGGATCGGCAAGAAAACCGCCCTGCGTCTGGCCTATTTCGTGGCTTCCATGCCCCTTGAGGATGTACGGAGCCTGTCCGTTGCCCTGTGGGAAGGCCGCAAAGCCATCCGCTTCTGCGAAACCTGCGGGAATTACGCCGCCGGGCCCACCTGTGCCATCTGCGCGGATGCCGCCCGTCACAACGGTCAGCTCTGCGTGGTGCGCGATCCGCGTGACGTGGCCGCCATGGAGCGCATGCATGCCTATTCCGGCCTGTATCACGTGCTTCACGGCACCCTCTCCCCCATGGACGGCATCGGACCGGATCAGCTGCGCATCAAAGAGCTTATCGCCCGGCTGGAAAAGGGCGATGTGCGGGAGGTCATCCTGGCCACGAACCCGGATGTGGAGGGGGAAGCCACCGCTTCGTATCTCGCCCGGCTGCTGAAACCCTTTGGCGTCCGGGTAACCCGAATCGCTCACGGCGTTCCCGTGGGAGGGGATCTGGAATACACGGATGAGGTCACCCTGCAAAAAGCCCTGGAAGGAAGAAGAGAGGTCTGAGGATGAACGATCTTTCCCTGATCATCGCTCTGCTGCTGCTTGGGTGCCTGGCGCTGCTTCTTGTGCTTCTGATCCGTCAGAACGCTTCCCTGCATCGGCAGGAGGAAGCCCGCCTCCGTCAGGAGCAGGGGCTGGAAGCCCTGGGAAATCAGCTGCTGGACGAGCTGGACGCTCAGCGGGATCAGACCATGGACTCCCTGTATCAGGGCAATCAGCATCTGATGGCCACCCTCAGCCAGATCAGCCAGGGTCAGAGCAACCTGCTGGAAAACATGCTGGCCTCGGTATATAAGGGGCTGGGAGAAATGCAGGGTGTCGCCTCCGGCGTCGGAGATCTGAAAAAGATCATGGCCAATGTGAAAACCCGGGGCATCTGGGGCGAAATGCAGCTGGGCAACCTGATTCGTCAGAGCCTGGCCCCGGGCCAGTACGAAGAGAACGCGGAGGTCGTTCCCGGCTCCGGCGAACGCGTGGAATTTGCCATCCGCCTGCCGGATCAGAGCGGCTCAACGGTTTTGCTGGCCGTGGACAGTAAATTCCCCCAGGAAAGCTATCTGCGCCTGGTGGATGCCAGCCAGAAAGGGGACAGCTCCGCTGCGGAGGAAGCCCGGAAGGCGCTGCTCCGCCGGATCCGTGCGGAGGCCAGAACCATCGCCGAAAAATATATTTCGCCCCCGTATACAGCGGATTTCGCGATTCTCTTTCTGCCGACGGAAGGCCTCTATACTGAGGTGCTCCAGTCCCCGGATCTGGTGGAATCCATCCAAAGGGAGCAGCGGGTTATGCTCGCCGGACCCGGCACCTTCTCGGCCATGCTCAGCGCCCTGCAGCTTGGCTTCCGGACCCTGACGCTGCAGCAACGCTCCACAGAGGTCTGGCATCTGCTGGGGCAGGTGGAAACGGAATTCGGAAAATTCTCAGAAAGCCTCGACACGGCCCGTCGCCACCTGAGCCAGGCGGAAAATGCGCTGGACGAAGCGGCATCCCGCTCCCGGGCGATCCAGCGGCGGCTGAAGAACGTGGCCTCCGCGCCGGACAGCCCCGCCGGAGATTTCGATCCTGCCGCGGGAGGTTTCGCTCCCGCCGCCAGTGATTCCCTGTATGATCCCCATGATTTCTGAATGCAACAAAACGACCCAAAAGAAAGGAGCAGTCATTCATGTCTGTCAAAACCGAAGTGTGGGGAAAATCCCCCAAAGGCAAGGATGTCCATCGCTTTACCCTGACCAACGCCATGGGCGCCTCCGTTTCCGTCATCGAATGGGGAGCCATTCTCCAGAGCATTATCGTCCCCGACGCAGGCGGCAATATGGACGATGTGGCCCTCGGCTTTGATTCCCTGGACCGCTATCTGCAGCCCCACGGCTCCATGGGGGATACCGTCGGCCGCTACGGCAACCGGATCGGCGCCGGCAAATTCACCCTGGACGGCAAAGCGTATCAGCTGGCCCTGAACGATCACGGGATCAATCATCTGCACGGCGGCAAGGTGGGCTTCGCGGCCCATTTCTGGACAGGCACTGCGGCGGAAGGGGATCATGAGGATTCCGTATCTTTCCATCGGGTCTCCCCGGATGGAGAGGAAAACTATCCCGGTACCCTGGATGTGACGGTCACCTATACCTGGACGGATACCTGCGATCTGATTATCCGTTATGAAGCCACCACCGACAAACCCACCCTCTGCAACCTGACCAATCATACCTATTTCAACCTGGCGGGACATGACCATGGAACCATCAAGGATCATATCGTCTCCATCGACGCGGATGTCATTACGAAGGTGGATGAGCATCTGATCCCGACAGGCGCCTATATGCCCGTTATCGGAACCCCCCTGGATCTGCGGGATGGCCTGCTGGTAGAGGACGGCCTGGCGGTCATGGATTCCTGCCCCCAGATGATCCCTGCCGGCGGATACGACCACAATTTCGTGCTCTGCAAGGGAAGCACCATCGGGTATGCTGCCAGCGTATGGCATGAGGAATCCGGCCGGTACATGGAAGTGCTGACTGATCAGCCTGCCATTCAGTTCTATTCCGCCTGCACCACGAATATCGAAGGGGGCAAGGGTGGCGCCGTTTACGGGAAGTATTCCGGCTTCTGTCTGGAAACCCAGCACTGCCCGGATGACCCGAATCATCCGAACTTCCCCGGCACCACAGTCCTCCGCCCCGGTGAAAAATATGACACCACCACCATCTACGCCTTCCGGGCGGATGACTGATCCCCACCATGCAGCAAAACGCCGCGGCATAAGCCGCGGCGTTTTGCTGTGCGCGCTGGAATGGCCGGATCCCGATCCCCGCCTTCAGGCAGGCATCAGGAACAATCCTTTCCTGCCGGACAGATAATGGATCAATCGGATCTTTGCATTAAACCTGATGCTCATCCACCAGTTTCTGCAGTTCCTCCATAAAAGTCCCCAGATCGGTAAACTTCCTGTATACCGCAGCGAAGCGAACATAGGCCACATCGTTGAGCTTCTTCAGCTCGGACATCACCATATCCCCGATCTGCTCTGTCGGGATCTCTCCTTCCATGGTGGAATAGCATTTCTGCTCCACCCGGGATACGATATCGTCGATCTCCTGTATCTTAACCGGCAGCTTATCGCAGGCGTGCACGATGCCCGCCTTGATCTTCTGGCTGTCAAACAGCTCCCTGCGTCCGTCCCGCTTGACAACAAAGAGCGGATTCATCTCCACCTTCTCATAGGTGGTAAACCGCTTGCCGCAGTTCAGGCATTCCCGCCGACGGCGAATGCTGTTGCCGTCGTCCGCAGGCCTGGAATCGATCACCTTGCTGTCTGTGCAGCTGCAGTACTGACATCTCATTCGCCCAGCCCTCCCAGTTGTTTAAACAGATCCTTGTTGGCCTTATAGAGCTCCGTATACAGCGCGTATACCTTCGCGTATTTCGGAACATTCTCTTCGATAGGCGCCTGCGGCGGATTGACCTTGATCATCTGCCGGCACGCCTCCTGCACGGAGGGATACATTCCAGCACCTACGCTGGCCAGAATCGCCACGCCCAGCGCAGGCCCCTCGGAGCTCGCAGTGGTCGCTACCGGACAGTTCATCACGTCCGCCAGCATCTGGCGCCACAGCGGGCTCTTCCCGCCCCCGCCGCAGGCCAGCATGGTCTCCGGCGCAACGCCCATTCCTTTTAAAATGCCCAGGCAGTCGTTGAGCGAATAGGTAACCCCTTCCATCACCGCCCGCAGCAGGTCCCGCCGCTGATGCATGGCGGAAAGGCCGAAAAACAGGCCCCGGCAGTCCGCATCCAGATGCGGCGTACGCTCGCCCATCAGGTAGGGAGCATACAGTAGCTTGTTGGCGCCGATGGGGCTCTGTGCCGCTTCCCGGTTGGTCAGCTCGTAGGCATCCACGCCCATCTGCCTTGCCGCTTCCATCTCCGCTGCGCAGAAATTATCCCGGAACCATTTCAGGCTCAGGCCCGCCGCCTGCACGACGCCCATCACATGCCACGCTCCCGGTACCGCGCAGCAGAAAGTATGCACCCGGCCCTTGGGATCAATCGCCAGTTTGTCTGTATGGGCAAAAACGACCCCGCTGGTTCCAATGGTCGTGAAGGCTTTTCCGTCCTCCACCACGCCGGTTCCCACAGCCGCGGCAGCGTTGTCGCCGGCGCCGCCCACGACCAGCGTCTTCTCGCTCAGTCCGGTCTTCGCGGCGGCCTCGGCGGAAATATGCCCGGTTACCTCGCAGCTCTCATATACCTTCGGCAGCAGCTCGGGATCAATATCCAGCATCTCCAGCAGCTCCCGGCTCCAGCACCGGTTCGGCACATCCAGCATCTGCATGCCGCTGGCGTCAGAAACCTCCGTGGCGTAATCCCCGGTCAGGACAAAACGGACGTAATCCTTTGGCAGCAGGATGTGCCTGCAGCGGGCATAGTTCTCCGGCTCATGCTTCCGGACCCATATCACCTTGCTGAGGGTAAACCCGGTCAGCGCCGGATTGGCGGTAATCCGGATCAGATTATCGTATCCGACCTTCTCCGTAATCTCCTCGCATTCCTTTGCCGTCCGCTGATCTGCCCAAATGATAGACCGCCGGATCACCCGGTTGTCTTCATCCAGCATGACCAGTCCGTGCATCTGGCCGCTGATTCCCAGGGAGACCACGTCCTCAGCATTCACGCCGCTCGTTTTCAGCACCGTTTGAATCGTGGCCATCGCCGCGTCCGCCCAGTCTGCCGGATCCTGCTCCGCCCAGCCGTTGTGCGGCTGATAAAGCGGATATTCCACCGTGGAAGACGCGATACCTTTGCCGTTTTGGTCAAACAGCACCGTCTTGGTTCCGGATGTACCCAGATCAATTCCCAATACGTATTTCATTTTTGTCACGCTCCTGTATGCATGATAATGTAAACCTGCATCTTTGTTATTATAGAAAGAAATGTCTGTTTCTGTCAAGCATCAGCAGTCCGGAAGCTGCTCTTTCCGCTCCTTTGCATCCGGATCCTCAAATTCGAACACCAGCGGGTCCTTTCCGCCGTTTCCGAAAGCAGCATCAGCATCCGGTTCGTCCGGATTGAGGATGATCTCAATGCTGATTTCCGGCTCCGCTTCCTCATTCTCTGTCTTTGCCTCTCCGTCCTCTCCGCTCTCGGCCGCCTGTATTTCCGTCTTTCCTGCTATCCCGGGCTCCTTTGTTTCCTCCGTTTCTGCGTCAGGGCCGTTTTCCGCCGTCAGTCTCGAGGTGTCCCGTTCCTCCGACGCGTCATCCGCCGATTCCGCAGCCTCCCTGTCATCCAATGCGGCGTCCTCCGCTTCCGGAGACACCCGGCTTTCCGCCGTTTCATCCACCGCGCTCTCTCCGGTTTCCTCCCCGGATGTATCGGCCGCAATGGTTTCCTCGTCGATGCTTTCCGGTTCCTCCGGCATCTTCTCCTCCGGCCCGGTGCCGCTTATCAGGCTCTCCGCGCTCCCCAGAATGATCCTTCCGACCAGAACGACGCCGGACATTTTGCGGATCGCCCGCTCCGCCGTATTCGCCGCCCGATTGAAATAATCCGTATGTGAAAACGTGCCAATGATGAGTGCCAGCAATATGCTTATTCCTTTCATGGTTCCATCCCCTCTCCGGAAAATAACCCTTTAGAAGCATCTTAAGCGAAACCGCCGCTCCTGTCAATCAAAAATGTTCGTACCTTGACAATCAGGGGTTGAAAGTGCTACAGTGCATCTGTTATTTTTTTGCTATTTTTGCGTTAGCAAGGAGTGAAAGGTGCATGGAGCAAAGAATTAAAGCCCTGCGGCAGTTGATGGAGGACCGGCTCTCCCAGATTGACAGCCGGGACAAGCTTTCCGCTTTCTGGCAGGATTTTCTGGGCAAAAAGGGCAGCATTGCTGACCTGATGAAGGGTCTGGGAAGTGTCTCCAAGGAAGATCGGCCTGCTATGGGCAAAGTGATTAACGAGTTTAAGACCCAGGTCGAAGCACTGTACAAAGAGCGCAGCGATCGGCTGGAACAGCTGGAGCTTGCCGCCCGCAACCGCCGGGAATCGGTGGATATTACCCTTCCCGCCAAAAAACGCGAAACCGGGACCCTGCATCCCATTACCATCGTGAAAAATGAAATCATCAATGTGTTCCTTGGCATGGGCTTCGAAGTCTTTGAAGGCCCGGAAATCGAGGATGACGATCATAACTTTACCCGCCTGAATGTGGCCAAGGACCATCCTGCCAGGGATATGCAGGATACCTTCTATATCTCCGACGATATTTTGCTGCGGACCCATACCAGCCCGGGGCAGATCCGGGTCATGGATCGGGAAAAGCCCCCCATCAAGGTGCTGGTTCCCGGCAGGGTCTTCCGGTCCGACAGCGACGCCACCCACAGCCCCATGTTCCATCAGATGGAAGGCTTGGTGGTGGATAAGGGGATTACCCTGTGCGACCTGCAGGGGATGCTGGATAAATTCGTTAAGCAGATTTTCGATGAAAATGTCCATACCCGTCTTCGCCCCTCCTACTTTCCCTTTACCGAGCCCAGCGTGGAAGTGGATGTCAGCTGCTTCGAATGCGGCGGCAAGGGCTGCAATCTGTGCAAGCATACCGGTTGGATCGAGGTGCTGGGCGGCGGCGTTGTGCATCAGCAGGTGCTTCGGAACTGCGGCATCGATCCGGAGGTCTATTCCGGCTTTGCCTTTGGCATCGGCATCGAACGCATCACCATGCTGAAATACGGAATCAACAACATGGGCCTGCTGTTCGAAAATGACCTTCGGTTCCTCAGGCAGTTCCGTGATTGATCAAAGGAGGAGGCGCTTAAAATGATTGCACCTTTCAGCTGGCTGAAAGAATATGTGGATATTGATATCACCGCCAAAGAGCTGGAGGAAAAGCTTTTCGGCTGCGGATTTGAGGTGGAGGAGCTCCGTCAGCTGGGCGGAGACATTTCCAACGTGGTCGTGGGCAAAGTCCTGACCTGCGAACCCGTGGAGGGGACGCACCTCTTCATCTGCCAGGTGGACTGCGGCCCCTGCGGAACCCATCAGATCGTAACCGGAGCCCCCAATGTATACGCCGGCATGCTGACGCCTGCCGCGCTGGACGGAGCCACCCTTCCCGGCGGCATCACCATCAAGGCCAAGCCCCTGCACGGCATTCCCTCCGACGGCATGCTCTGCAGCGGCGAAGAGCTGGGGCTGAATGAGGATCTTTTCCCCGGCGCGGAAACATACGGGCTGCTTGATCTTCCGAAGGATGCAGTTCCCGGGGAGGATATCAAGGCACTGACCGGGCTGGACGAATATATTTTCGATATTTCCGTCACGGCGAACCGCCCCGACTGCCAGTCCGTTTTCGGCATCGCGCGGGAAGTAGCGGCGATCCTGAATAAAGAGATCAAAATGCCCGCCACGGATTATCACCCCTCTGATTTTACATACGCGTCTCTGAAGGTGACCGTGGAGGCCCCGGATCTCTGTCCCCGATATCTGGCCCATGGGGTCCGGAATATCACCCCCGGAGAAAGCCCTCGCTGGATGAAGCGGCGCCTGGCGCTGTGCGGCCTGCGTTCCATCAGCAATGTGGTTGATATCACCAACTATGTGCTGCTTGAAATCGGGCAGCCCATGCATGCCTTTGACCTGGATCAGCTGCAGAACACCGAAATCATCGTTCGCCGGGCCGTTCCCGGGGAAACCATCCAGACCCTGGACGAAAAGGAATTTAAGCTTTCTGAAGAAAACCTGGTCATCTGTGACGGCAGCCGCCCCGTGGCACTGGCCGGCATCATGGGCGGCCTGAACAGCGGCATCACAGACAGCTCCCGCAATCTTCTTTTTGAAGCCGCCAAATTCGCCCGGGATTCCATCCGCAAGACTTCCCGCTCCCTGGGTCAGAGTTCTGACTCCTCCGCCCGCTTCGAGAAGGGCATCAGCGAGTATACCACCGAGCTGGGCATGGATCGGGCCCTGCACCTGATTGAAGAGCTGCACTGTGGCGAGGTGACCGCCAGTGCCTTTGACGAGAGCGCCGGCGCGCCTCGGTTCGGCAAGCGCTTTACTGCCCGGGTAAGCCGGATCAATGCCATTCTCGGCATCCAGGTCCCCGTAGAGGAGATGCTCCGCATTCTCCGCTCTCTGCAGTTTGTCGTTCATCTGGAAGGGGACATCATGGATGTCACCGCTCCCCGCTACCGGGAGGATATTGAAGTGGGCGAACCGGATCTGGCCGAAGAGATTATTCGGGAATATGGATACGATCACGTGGTGCCCACTTTCCTGCAGGCCGCCGCGGTGACCAGCGGCGGCAAAACGCCCGAGCAGCTGCGTCAGGACAAGGTCAAGCGGGTCATCTGCGCCCAGGGCTACAGCGAAGTATCCACCCTGGCCTTCTATGCCGACGAGGATCTGGATGCCCTTCATCTTTCCAAAGAGGACCCGATCCGGAACGTGGTTCGCATCCTGAATCCCATTACTGAAAAGCTCAGTATTATGCGCCCCCTGCTGATCCCCAGCCTACTGAAAATCGTCGTGGAGAACATCAAGCGCGGGAACGGAGAGGGTCGGATTTTCGAGCTGAGCAATATCTACCGTCCCACAGCCCCGGGAACGCTTCCGGACGAACGGCTGCACCTGGGCCTGGCTTCTTTCGGCGGGGACGAGGATTTCTTCGCCATGAAGGGCAGCGTGGAAGCCCTGGGTGAAGCCTTCGGCCTGCATTTTGATGTGGAACGGGCGACGGACGTACCCGAACTGCATCCCGGCATCGCGGCCTGGATCCTCTGCGAAGGGGAACGGATCGGCGTTTTCGGAAAGCTGGCCAACGATGTGTCAGCCAACCTGAAGCTGCATAAAGACCTGAAGGGGCATCAGAACATCTTCCTGTGCGAGATCGACTACCGGAAAATGATGGCCCACGCCGCCGCTTTCTTCCGGTACCATCCCATCTCCGACTTCCCGCCCGTGCTCCGGGATCTGGCACTGACCGTACGGGAAGAAGTTACCTGCGGGGAAATGATGGCTGAAATCGGCCGGGCCTGCAAACAGGTGACCGATGTGGAGCTCTTTGATATTTATCGGGGCGAACAGATCGGGGCAGGACAGAAGAGCATGGCCTTCAAGCTCCGCTTTGAAAGCGAAGACCACGCCCTGCAGCCCGAAGAAGTCGATAAGTATGTGAAAAAGATTCTGGGGAATCTGAAGTACAAGCTGGGCGCCGAAATCCGGTAAAAACAGCGCTTTGTTCCCCTGATGAAAAAAGGGAGCGGACCCTCTGCCCGGGGCCGCTCCCTTTTTATGCTTCATTCACGCGATTGGTTTTGCGCCGCCGATCCGCGCGTGGGCGGTCAGGCAGCCAGATAAGGGGACCTTCGCGCTTTGACGGTGTTTCAGAACGAAGAGAAGATTACTGGCTGTTGCGCACCATATGCTGCAGATCCTCGACCACGCCTTTCGTGGTGCTGTTCGTCTTCATGTTCTGTTCCACGGTTTTGCAGCTGTGCAGCACCGTCGTATGGTCCCGTCCGCCGAACACTACTCCGATCTGTGGCAGGCTCATGCCGATCATTTCCCGGGTCAGATACATGGCGATCTGCCGGGGCACGGTGATCTCCCGCCGCCGGGTCGCCCCGGTCAGCTCGTTCATGCTCAGGCCGTAATAATCGCTGACCGTCCGCATAATCAGCTCCGGCGTAATCTGCCTTCGCTGGCGCTGTTCGAACAGATCATGCAGGGCCGTCTGGCAAAGCTCCATCGTGATCGGCCGCCCGGACAGATTCGCGTGGGCAACCAGTTTGTTCAGCCCGCCTTCCAGCTCCCGGACATTGTCTTCAATCTTCTCCGCGATCAGCTCCAGCACATCATCGGGAATCTGGATCTGTTCCCGCCGCGCCTTATCCCGCAGAATCGCCAGCCGGGTATCGAAATCCGGCCGCTGGATATCCGCTACCAGGCCCCATTCGAACCGGCTGCAGAGCCGGGCTTCCAGCCGCTGAATCTCCTTGGGAGGCTTGTCGCTGGTCAGGATGATCTGCTTGCCCGCGTCGTGCAGCTCATTAAAAGCGTTAAAGAACTCCTGCTGTGTGCTCTCCCGGCCCGCGATGAACTGGATATCATCAATCATCAGAATATCAACCTTGCGGATCCTGTCCCGAAACTCAAAGGTCTTCTTCTGGGAGATGGCGTTGATCAGCTCATTGGTAAAGGTCTCACTGGTCATGTAGAGCACCTGGGACTCCGGCACGCTTTCCTTCACAAAGTGTCCGATCGCCTGCATCAGATGCGTTTTCCCAAGCCCCACGCCGCCATATATGAACAGCGGGTTATAAGCGTCCGCGGGATTCTGCGCCACCGCCAGCGCGGCCGCGTAGGCAAACCGGTTCGCGTCCCCCACCACAAAGCGGTCAAAGGTATATTTGGGGTTCAGCTTCGACTCCGATTCCTTCGGGCTGGCCGTGACCGCGGCAATCCGCTTCTCCGCTTCTTCCTGTGTCAGGATCTCCGCCCGCATGGGTCTGTTCGCTGTCCGGGTCAGGCAGCGGTCAATCATCTGCTGGTACTGCTTGATCACAAAGCCGCGCATGGTTTCCAGCTTCACACCCAGCAGCAGGCAATCCCCTTCCAGCTTCAGCGGCGACAGATTGTCCCCGATCCATGTATTATAGGAGATTGCCGCGATTTCCTGCTGAAGCAGATCACAGGCTCCCACCCATAATGTTTCCATATCCATCCTTCAGCTCATCCTTTTGTCCGTTCTTTGCCCCAAAAAGAGCGTACCTTAACACTGCCCAGTCTGTGGAAAACCGGGCTGTGGAAAAAGTTCCTTTCCAATCCGGCCGAACCATATTATCAAATAATCCCTGAAATTTCAACCCCTGGCGCCTTGTGGATAATTTTCATCAACCGGGTCATTTCGCCCCCTTTGCCGCCGTGTTTTGTGTCTTTTTGAAAAGGGCACCACTACATTTTCTGTTTTGACCATCCTGTACATCCTCCTCTTTTTTTTGATTTTTGTTTTTTGTTACAATCCGCAAAAAAAAGTAATAAAGTCTTCGCCTCCGCTGTTTTTTCCCCGGCGAATGTGATAAAATACATTTCCACAGGGAGCGTCTCTTCCCGGAGAGGCCGGGATGAAGGCGGAAAAAGGAGGCGGAGCCCATGATTCAGGCGGATCCGATCCGGGAAGCGCTGCGCCGCTGTCTCGGTTCCGTCCTGGAGGATGACGCGTTGGTCGAAGGGATCCGCAGGGTCCTGGAGGATTTTCACCCGGGAAAGGACACCTATTCGGACCTGGCCGGGCGGATGGAGCATTTCCTCTTTAACAGCCTGTATGACCGTCTGGGTCCCGGCATGTCTTTCCGGAGCGATGACGGCAGCCGCTGTCGGATTCTGCTTTCCGACCTGCCCCTTCTCGCTGACCAGATGCTCTTCCCGCTCTTCATGGGGCTGAAGCCCTGGTCTGTGGATTACGAGCGGCTGTACGCCTGGTGGATGGAAACGGGTTCCTGGTCCGCCATGTTCGCCCTGATGCTGGTCTTCCGCGATTTTCTGCCTCCCCAGGATCGGCTGGTCATCTCCCGGGTCATCCGGGAGAATGTGCCCGTCAGGCTGTGGCCGGCAGGTCTGTCCCCGCTGATTCAGGAAACAGCGGGCCCGGCATGGGACAACCGTCCAACGGAGTCCTGATGCCGTCCTGTAAAAGAACGGGCTCCCCTCCTATCCGTGATGCGGCCGTACGCAAACAGGCAAAACCAATGTTTTTATATAAGGAGGCATTTGACCCTTGTTCATTTTTCGCAGGTGCTTTGCGCTGTGTCTTGTCCTCATCCTGTTACCCGTCTTCGCCCTGGGGGAGACGGTCGTGACCAGCTTTTATCCCATCTGGCTGCTGGCGCTGAATCTGGCGGATGGCATCAACTCCCTGGAGGTGCGGAATCTGGCTGCTCCGGATACAGGCTGTCTCCATGATTACCAGCTGCAAACCTCTGATATGAAGGTTCTTTCAGAAGCGGACCTGTTCCTCGTAAACGGAGCAGGCATGGAATCCTACCTGGATCTGGTCTTCTCCGCCTTCCCGGACCTTCCGGTAGCCGAAGCATCCCAGGGGATTCCCCTGCTGGCGGGGGGGGAAGCCCTGTCTATCGGCGAAGCGGATGAAGAAGAGGAAGAAGTAAACGCCCATATATGGCTCAATGCGGAGAATGCGGCCCGGATGGCTGAAAATATGGCAGCCGCCATGGCAGAGCGCTTCCCGGTCGAGGCGGAAAAAATCCGGGAGAACTGTGACAGGCTGGTCGCCCGGCTGGAGAAACTGCATCAGGAGCTGACGGAAGGCTTATCCACTCTGCCCTCCCGCGATATCATTACCTTCCACGAGGCTTTCCCCTATTTTGCCCAGGCTTACAATCTGCATGTCGCAGCGGTGGTGAACCGCGAGCCCGGTGAAACCCTGACCCCCGCGCAGCTGGCCCGGCTGACTGAGGTGATTCGGGATCTGGGAAATCCTCCCCTTTTTGTGGAACCCCAGTATGAGGATCTGTCTGCCAGGGCGTTAGCCGCGGAAACCGGCGCTCCGGTATATATGCTGGATCCGGTGGTGACCGGGCCTGAAACGGATGTACCCCTGGATTATTATGATACCGTAATGCGTCATAATATGGAAGTGCTGCAGCAGGCGCTGGGCGCACAGTGATGCCTGTTTTCCCCGATGGCTGTGAAAATCCCTTTTTGTCCCAGGGACATACGGCCAGAATCTGAACCATGTTCCGCTTCGGGAAAAAGCGCTGTTTCCCCGGCGGGTGTAAGGAGGTGATTCCTTGTCGGCCGATCTGTATGAAGTCCTTTCGCTGGCCGCCCGGTATCTCTTTACGCTGCTCGGAGTTCTCATCGTTCTGCGCGCCTTTTTCTGGCTTCTGACCGACCGGGCAGAAAAAAAGCGGCGCCTCCGCTCCCTGCCGGATGCAGGGACAGTGGGGGAACTGGTCCTTCTCTCCGGCGCCTGCGGGCTTGAAGCGGGAAGCGCCATTTCCGTTCCCTGGGAAGGAGTGCTTGGCTCCGTTCGTTCCTGCGATATCTTTCTGCCAGCCCAGGGAGTAAAAAGACGGCACCTGTCCTTCTCTTTTTTCCCGGGTCAGGGGCTGCTGGTACATCCCTTCAGCGGCTGCGATGCTTTTGTGGGCAATACGCATCTGACCTGCAGGGACAGGGAAAATGCCGCGCCTATGGTACACGGTTCTTTCCTGCAGGTCGGTTCTGCAGTCCTGCGGCTGAGGCTCTTTGCCGGGATAGATGCCAACGCCGGATTTGATGATGCCGTTTCTGAAAACGCGCCCGTCAACACATCCGCCGCGAATCCGGAGCCGAATTCCGATTTGGGGAGCACAACGCTTGATCCCTCCGTCCAGAATCAGGAAGTGAATCCCGGTTCCGGGCCGCTTTGGAACGTTCTTCCGGATCCCGCTGCTTCGGAACAGGCAGATCCTTTTTCCGGCCGTCCGAATGATCCTTCGCGCAACCCCGAATCCGTTTTTGTCAGCCGTCCGGATAACAGATCCGGAGACCCTTCGGACGGTTCCGGATGCCCGGAGCAGGATGCTCCTTTGAATCCTTCCCGGCGGATTCGCCGCGGCGACCGGTGGGAGGCTGACTGGAGTGAGTAAGAAAAAACGAACCCCAGGCCGCCGGCTTTCCGCTGTGGTCATGCTCTTCTATTTTCTGGCTTTCCTGCTGCTCTCCCTTCGTGAGATGGATCGTCTGGGGATGCTGCTGGCCGTGGCGGTTCCCGTGATCATCTATCTGGGCACAAGCCTGCTGCCCCATCTCTTTCCGGCGGACAGGCTGCTGCTTTCCCTGACCAATTTTCTCTGTGCGCTGGGCGTGCTTCTCCTTTATGATACCAAACCCGCCTATGCCCTCCAGCAGGTGATCGCCTACGGCGTCGGGGTTTTCTGCATGATCGTCTGCATCTATCTGGTACGGGGGATCCAGGCCTGGGGAAAGTGGATGATTCCCCTGGTTCTCGGAGGGCTGGGGCTCTTGTGCCTTCCCCTTCTGCTGGGGCGGGAAATAAACGGAGCCAGAAATTGGGTCTCCTTTGGAAAGCTGTCTTTTCAGCCCAGCGAGGTTGTCAAACTGGTACTGGTGCTGGTGCTGGCCTTCTTTATGTCCCGCAGGCGTCCTCTGCCCTGGCTGCTCTTCTTGCTTTCCTGTCTGGGCCTTCTGATGCTTCAGAAGGATCTGGGCACCGCCCTGCTCTATTTCAGCACGGGAATCATTCTCTTCTGGGTTTCTTCCGGAAATATGCTCCTGACACTTCTGGGCCTTGCGGGCGGCGCCGGCGCGGCCGTCTTCGGGTATAACCGTTTCTCCCATGTGCGCCGTCGTGTATCCATCTGGCTCAATCCATGGGCTGATTACGAAAACGCCGGCTACCAGCTGGTGCAGGGACTGATGGCCATCGCAAGCGGCGGCCTTTTCGGCACGGGGCTGGGGCTGGGCTCTCCCACATCCATTCCGGTATACGAATCCGATTTTATTTTCGCTGTCCTTTGCGAACAGTTCGGATTAATCTTCGGCGTCTGTGTGCTGCTGATGTACGCGGCGCTGATCCTGCGCGGCGCATTCATCGCCATGCAGGCCCGCCGCGGATTTCACGCGCTGCTGGCCATCGGATCCACCGCGCTGCTGGGCATGCAGACCTTCGTGATCATCGGAGGCGTCCTGAAGCTGATTCCCCTGACCGGCGTCACGCTCCCCTTCATCTCCTACGGGGGGACCTCCCTGATCTCAGCCATGTGCCTGGTCGGATTCATTCAGGGCGTCGAAAGTCTGAACGAGGACGACCTGCAGGAGGAGGCCCGTCTGGCCCGGCTGGAGCGAAGCTGATTTCTTTTTTCTCTCAGGGATCTTCCTGAATTGGCTGAACAGTGTAACTGATCGGATCGCGAAGGCGCGAAAGGAGGCATGCCGGTCTGAAAAAGCAACGATTTCGTATCAAGCTCGCGGCGCTGTTTCTGGCCGCCCTTCTTGTTCTCGCGGGCGCCTACGGCGTCCGATCCGTCTCCTTTTACGGCAGCCGCTGGTTCTCCTATACCGCCAATCCCCGTCTGACAGCCCTGAAAGAGCAGGTCACGGAGGGCGATATCCGCGACCGTTCCGGTCTCACCCTGGCAGCCACCCGCGACGGCGTCCGTACCTTCGCGGAGGATCCGGACATCCGGAAAGCGATGGTGCATGTGGTGGGAGACAGCCGGGGCATGGTCGCCAACGCGGTGGAATCCTTCCACGCCGGCTATCTTTACGGCTATTCCTCCTCCCTGCTGGACGCGCTGAGTCATCTGACAAAGCCGGATGAACTTCGCCGGGGGAACGACATCACCCTGACGGCTGACGCGGCGCTTTCGACTTCCATTCCCGCCGCCTTCAATGCCCATCCCTTAACGAAGGGAAAGAATGGCGCCGCGGCCGTCCTGAATTACCTGACCGGCGAAGTGCTGGCGCTGATCTCCCTTCCCTCCTTTGATCCCGCTGGTGGCAGCGATGTGGATGCCCTGGATCATCCCTACTTTAACCGGGCAACGCAGGCCCTGCTGCCGCCGGGGAGTATTTTTAAGATCATCACCTCCTCCGCCGCGCTTTCCCGCCTGGACGGAGCGGATACCCGCAGATTTGACTGCAGCGGCTCCCTCCAGGTATCCGACACCTTTACCGTCCGGGATTTCGGCTCCGCGGCGCACGGCAGTCTCACCCTGCGCCAGGCCTTCCTGCGTTCCTGCAATTCCGTATATGCTTCCCTGGCGCTGGAACTGGGCAACGCCGCCCTGCGCGCGGAAGCGGAGCGGTTTGGGTTTAACCGGAACTTCATTTTTCGGGATCTGGTGGTCTATAATTCCTCTTACCCCACCCGATCCCAGTCGAAGGAAGCCCTGGCCGCTTCCGGATACGGACAGAGCGCGATCACGGCGACACCCCTGCATCTGTGCCTGATTTCCGCCGCGGTGGCCCGCGGCGGGACCATGCCGGAGCCCCGGCTGCTCCGGGAGGTCACCAGCAGCGCAGGCGCACCGGTGCTGCGCTTCTCCGCCGCGGATGCCGCAACGGTCTGCTCTCCGGAGGTCGCCGCCCGGCTCAGCGAGATGATGAAAGCCGTCGTGCAGGAGGGGGGCAGCGGGGCCCCCGCTGCGGTAACCACCCTGGATATCCGGGGCAAAACCGGCACAGCCGTCTCCACAGCGGACGGGAGAAGCGTGAACTATGGATGGTTCACCGGTTTCAGTGCCCAACGGGATCTGCCGATCGCCCTTTGCGTATTGGTAGAGGATATACCGGATGGGGAGACCGGCGGCTCCACCGCCGCCCTCATCGCCCACGATATTTTCTCGTATCTCAAGGCCCATCCGGATCTGGTGTCTCCCTGAGACCATTCTCTGCTTCGGGAAAGTACTTCCTGCCGCGCGGACGCCGAGATGTCCCCACCCCGCGCGGGCCCTTCCCCGTGGGACAAATTTCAGTGAACAGGATGAACACACCATGAAAAAGTCGATTGCGATGCTTCTGGCCCTTCTGACCCTCTTCTCCCTTCCCGCCGCCCTGGCGGCGAAATCCAAAGCCACCCCGACCCCGGCCCCAATGGAAATCGGAACGGAAATCGTGGATCCCCCGGAAGCCATCCAGCGCCTGCTGGACGTGGCCTATAACGAATGGACCACCGTCAACGGGAAAGACCAGGGAAAAAAGAACAAATACACAACGTGGTTTAATAATTACGAGTGGGGAAAGAACTCCTGGTGTGCCGGATTTGTCACCTGGTGCATGCTGGAAGCGGAAATCCCCCAGGCCACCCGGGATGAAGTGAAGGATCAGGTAGAAGAAGGCATGGCGCCGGGGCCCATTTTCCATATCAAAGCCTCCTCCCCCGCCAAGATGGCTCCGGGCTACCTGTATATGCACCGCACCTCCTCCATTCCCCAGAAGGGGTATGTGGTGCTCTACGGCGTGAACAGCAACAAATATGTCCACGTAGGACTCGTTTACGACGTGGAGGACCGGGGAGGCGGCGTCTATCGTCTGACCTGCATCGAAGGGGCCATGAAGAACACCGTCCGCATGTTTATCTATGATTATGACTCCACCGCGGAGCGGAAAAAGAACATCGTTCTGGTTCCCAAGGAGGAGCGCACCGGGGAGGAAAGCAAAATCTTCACCTACGGAAAGCATGTGAAGAACCAGACCTGGTACGTCAATTGCTTCCTGATGTCCTGGGTTCCCGGAGATGATAATCTCTGATTTCCAACGCAAGACAGCCGGCCTAGCTGCGGCCGGCTGTCTTGCGTTTCTGCGTGTTGTATGAAAAGAGCTGCTGCAGATTGTTTTGCTTCTGCAGCAGCTCTTTTGTCCTTTTGTCTTTTTATCCCTGATACCCGATTTCATCGGCCAGAGCCTTCGTGAGAATGACCGTGGCATCCCGATGCAGCCGCAGGAAGGTGCAGGGGCACCGGGGATCGATTTTATCGTCCAGCAGCAGCTTTTTCATCGCTTCCTTCTTGTTTCCGCCAACAATCATCAGCAGCTTCTTCGCCCGCATGATGTTCCCCATGCCCATGGTTACCGCGTGGGTAGGCACATCCTCCTTGCTGGCAAAGAACCGCTTATTGGCTTCGATGGTGCTCTCTTCCAGCGTTTCCTCGTGCGCGCCGTCCACCAGATATGCACCGGGCTCGTTAAAACCAAGGTGCCCGTCCGGTCCCACGCCCAGCACCTGAATTTCAATCTCCGTCCGATCCAGGACTTCGTTGAATTCCTTCAGGTTGGCTGCCACATCTCCGGTTCCTTTGGCCACATAGGTGTTGGCCTTGTCGATATTGATATGATCAAACAGGTTGGTGTTCATAAAATACCGGTAGCTCTGGTCATGAGTCCCGTCCAGTCCCACATATTCATCCAGATTCACACTGTGCACCCGGCTAAAGTCCAGGCCTTCTTCCCGGTACCGTCTCGCCAGCTCCTGATACATCATCACCGGGCTGGATCCCGTGGCCAGTCCCAGCGTGCAGGCCGGATTCTCCCGCACCGCCTGTTCGATCAGATCCGCTCCCTTCCGGGCCGCATCCAGTTCGTTTTCCGCAATCAATACCTTCATTTCTACACCCTCCTATGATGATTGTCCCTGCCGTACCGTTTTTCCTTCGGCCGGCCTGATACCGCATTTTCCGATTCCGTTTTATTCATGCTTCGGAATCATGACGCCGCTGTTTTTCCAGATGGTGTTCGCCGGAACCGTTCCCCGCACGCAGCTGGTCGGATAAATCTGGCTGTCCCGTCCGACAATGGTTCCCGGGTTCAGTACACTGTTGCATCCAACCTCTACCCTGTCTCCCAGCATGGCGCCGATCTTTTTCAATCCGGTTTCGATCCCTTCCGGTCCGCAGTGCACGGTAATCAGCTTCTTGTCACTGCGCACGTTGGAGGTAATGGACCCGGCGCCCATGTGGCTCATGTATCCAAGAATGCTGTCCCCCACATAATTATAATGGGGCACCTGGACCCGATCGAAGAGAATCACATTCTTCAGCTCCGTGCTGTTCCCCACCACGCATTTATCCCCGACCAGCGCGCTGCCCCGGACAAAAGCGCCGGGCCGGACTTCCGTTTCATGCCCGATGATGCAGGGGCCCGCGATATAGTTATTGGGATAGATGACCGCGTCCTTCGCGATCCAGACGTGCTCGCTGACTTCCTCGAATTCATCCCGGGGCAGCTCCGCGCCCAGGCACAGAATCAGGTCTTTGATTTCCTTTAGAGCCTCCCAGGGATAAACCGTCTTCTCCAGCAGCGCCGCCGCCCGGGTATGTGTCAGATCAAACAGTTCTGCCGTTTTCAGCATCAGTGCTTCACCTCTTTCAGATGTCCGCTCTGCTCCATAGCGGAAATGATGTCGTCCACGTTCTTTTCACATTCCTCGTGCGTACCCGCTTCCGCCATCACCCGCAGCACCGGCTCCGTTCCACTCTTGCGCAGCAGCACGCGCCCGCTGTTGCCCAGTCTCTCGGTGCAGCGGGAAACCGCTTCCATGACGGCCGGATCAGCCATGGTGCCGTCTTTATCGTCCACCACCACGTTTTTCAGCACCTGAGGATACATTTTGCATCCCTCTGCCAGGACGCTCAGCGGCAGCTGGGTATCGATCATGACGCTCATCAGCATGATGGCTGTAATCAGCCCGTCTCCGGTCCGGGCATGCTTCCGGAAGATAATATGTCCGCTCTGTTCCCCGCCGATCAGATGATCGTATACCTTCATGTTTTCGTATACATACCGATCTCCCACTGCGGTTTTTTCATAGTTGATCCCAGCCGCATCAAGCGCCTTGTAGAGCCCGAAGTTGCTCATGATGGTGGTGACCACCGTGTTGCTGGGCAGCTGGCCCCGGCTCTTCATGTATTTGGCGCAGATGTACATGATCTTGTCGCCGTTGACTTCCTCTCCCCGCTCGTCCACCGCCAGACACCGGTCAGCGTCCCCGTCGAAAGCGAATCCCGCATCCAGTTTGTTTTCTTTCACATACTGCTTCAGGGATTCCAGATGGGTGCTCCCGCAGTCCAGGTTTTCATTCAGCCCGTCTGGCGTGTTGTGAATCACATAGGTCTTGGCCCCCAGGGCGTTGAACACCGCCGGCCCGATCATCCAGCTGGACCCATTGGCACAGTCCAGGGCAATCCGGTGATCGTCAAAGGGTTTGGTGGCCAGATTGGTGAGGTATCCGATATACCGGTTCCGTCCGGTATAAAAATCGACGGTGCAGCCGATCCCGTCCTCTACGGCGAACGGCAGCTCTCCCATTTTTCCGTCGATGTATTCCTCCAGCTGATCCTGAAGGGCATCATCCATCTTCTCACCCTTGTGATTCATCAGCTTGATCCCGTTATCCCAGTACGGATTGTGACTGGCGCTGATCATGACCCCGCAGTCAAAATTCTCCGTCCGCGTAATATAGCTGACGCAGGGAGTCGTGGTCACATGCAGCAGATACGCGTCCGCCCCGCTGGCCGTAATGCCGGCCGCCAGCGCAGATTCATACATATAAGAAGACCTCCGGGTATCTTTCCCGATCACGATCTTCGCCCGATCTTTCCCATGCTTCTGTCCGTAATACCATCCCAGAAAGCGCCCGGTTTTAAACGCATGGTCTGCCGTCAGCACAACCCCGGCCTTTCCCCGGAATCCGTCCGTTCCAAAATACTTGCCCATTCTTTCGGCTCCTCTCCCGGCGGTTTGCATCCTCGTTCCCGCCGAAACAAGACGTATTATAATGTATTATCTGGAGGCTGTCAACTCTTTTCGGAAATTTCCGGTGGAAGGCTGTGCACAGCCCTGCGTGATCATCTCATCCGTCCTGCACCGCTCCTTTCCCCGAAAGGTCCGCGGACCGGCAATGCAATGGTGCTGAAATCGAAAAATATCCTCCCCTATTCCGCCGGAAAATCCCTTTTCAATCCTTTTATATTGTGGTAAAATGCAACCTGTAGTCACGAGGAAAGGAGGCCTGGTTCCGTGGCAAACAGAAGAAAGAATCCGAACAGCAATCCCAAGGCAGGCGGGATCGGTTTCCTGACGTCTGCCCTGTTATTCTGCGGCATCGGATATTCCCTGCTTCCCAGTGTAGGCGCCATTGTGGTGGGTGTTGCGCTGGGGCTGGGGATTGGGAAGCTCGTCTCTATTATGGGCTCCGGCCTGGATACGACGACCCATAATAAAGAGGACGTGGTACGCCAGCGTCAGGAGGAAGAAGCAGCCCGTCTGCGTCAGGAAGCAGAGCTCAGGCGTCAAAAGGAAGCCGCCGAACAGAAAGCCCGTGAAGCGGCAAACCGCATTCCCCTGACGGGAGATCAGGCGGCCGATGCCGTCATTACCAAGGGGCTGGAGATGGTGGATACCATCCGCAAGGACAATGCCGCCATTCCTGATCCGCTTTTGTCCAGCCAGATGGAATCCATCTGCGATAAATGCATCCAGATCTTCCGCTCCGTTTCGGAATCGCCTGCGAAGGCGCCTCAGGTCCGGAAGTTTATGAATTACTATCTCCCGACGACGCTGAAAATGCTGGCGAATTACCGGACGATGCAGGAACGGGGCGTTTCCTTTCAGGATATGACCGCCGCCCGGGATACCACGGTTCGGGGTCTGAACATGATCCTGACCGCCTGCCAGAAGCAGATCGACAGCCTGCACAAGGAAAATCTGCTGGACATTTCCACGGATATCGATGTGCTGGAGCAGATGCTCAAGCGCGACGGATATACTGAAAGCGAGCTGACCGGTATCAAAGACGTGATCCCCGGCCAGGAGCCCCGAACTGCCGCGGAAGCCCAGATGCGCGCTTCCCGTGCGCCGGTGATGGATTTCCCAGAATCCCGGGATCAGGACGAGACCGCCTATAAACCCGGCGGCTATCGGTATCAGGATCAGTGAGGCTGGTGCTGCAGGCGTTTTCAGGTTACCAAATGAGCGCCTTCATATGATCAGGAAGGATAAAGATAAAGGAGGATTTTTTGATGTCTGAGTTCAACGCGACCCCCGCCCCCCAGCTCTCTCTGAATCTTCCCACAGAGGAGCCGAAGCAGGAAGCCCCGGTGCAGAGCATTCAGCAGCCCGCCGCTCCTGTCACCCAGCAGACCGAACCTCCCATGCTGGACGATTCCCAGCTCACAGAGGCAGAGCGGCAGGCGGTGGATACCTTTATAAAAAAAGTGGATATCACCAATCCGGAGCATGTGCTGTTTTTCGGTTCCGACGCGCAGAAGAAAATCGCCGATTTTTCCGATCACGCGCTGGATGCCGTCAAAACCCAGGATACCGGCGAAGTCGGAGCCATGCTGGTGAACCTGGTTTCCGAGCTGAAGGGCTTTGAACGGGACACCGAGGAGCCAAAGGGCCTGCGGAAGCTCTTCTCCAAGGGAGAGGATCGGGTGACCCGGATGAAAGCCAGATACAGCGCCGTCTCCGCGAATGTGGAAAACATCGCCGGATCCCTGGAGAACTTTCAGGCCCAGCTGATGAAGGATATTGCCATGTTCGATAAGCTGTATGATCAGAATAGTGAATATTTCCACCAGCTGACACTGTACATCATCGCCGGCGACAAAAAACTGGCTCAGGTCCGCAGCACCGAGCTCAAGGCCCTGCAGGAAAAAGCCGCCCAGAGCGGCGATGCCATGGATGCCCAACTGGCCAATGACCTGGCCGCCCAGTGCGACCGGTTTGAAAAGAAACTGTATGACCTGAAGCTGACTCGTCAGGTATCCATGCAGATGGCGCCCCAGATCCGTCTCCTGCAAAATAATGACACCCTGCTGGTCGAGAGGATTCAAAGTGCACTGTCCAATACCCTGCCCCTCTGGAAGAGCCAGATGGTGCTCGGGCTGGGCCTGCAGCATTCCAAAGAGGCCCTGGCGGCTCAGACTGCGGTTACCAATATGACCAACGAGCTCCTGCGAAAGAACGCTGAGGCGTTGAAAATTGGAACGGTAGAGACCGCGCGGGAAGCAGAACGGGGCATCATTGACATGGAGACCCTGATCCAGACGAATCAGTCTCTCATCTCCACCATTGACGAAGTGCTGCAAATTCAGTCCGAAGGGCGCGCCAAGCGCGTGGAGGCCGAGAAGCAGCTGTATCAGATGGAAGCCGAGCTGAAAAAGAAGCTGCTGGCGACCCATATGGGCTGATTCTCGTATCATTACATTCCCCGCCCGGCAGAGGCCTCTGCCGGGCGATTTTGAAAGGAGAGAGCTGCTTGCGCCTCATTGGGCTCACGGGTGGAATTGCCTGCGGGAAAAGCACGGTCAGTACCTGGCTGAAGGATCAGCCCGGTTGCCGCGTCGTGGACGGGGACTTGCTTTCCCGGAGGCTGACCGGCCCGGGCGGCGCCGCCCTTCCCCTGATTCGTGAAACCTTTGGGGATGCGTATTTTCTCTCCGACGGCTCGCTGAACCGACGGAGGCTGGGCAGTCTGGTCTTTTCGGACAACGGAGCCCGCGCCCGGCTGGATGCGCTGATGGCTCCGCTGCTTGAAAAAGAAACCCAGTTGGAAATTGCGAATGCGCGGGCGGATGGCATCTGCCTTTGTTTTCTTGATTATCCTCTCCTGTTCGAAAAAGGGTACGACCGTCTCTGTGATGCGATTTGGTGCGTATTTCTTCCCCGGGAGATACAGCTCCGCCGGCTCATGGCGCGGGACCGTCTTTCCGAGGAAGAAGCGCTCGACCGAATGGACGCTGTGCTATCCTCGGAAGAAAAAGCATCCCGAAGCACCGTGGTCATCGATAATTCCGGATCCGTTGGGTATACGCTGTCCTTATTGCCGCCCCTGCTGGCGGCAGAAAGACAGAAAGCCGGAGAAGCAGCCCCCGGCAGCCGGCGAAGGCGCTCGGAGCGGTATGACCGGCCTGCCGGGGCGGATGCTTCCCTGCTGACAGCTTCCGCCGAATCCGCACAGCCTGCTGATTTAAACGAAGCCGCCCGCATCCCTTTTTCACGGACAGAGCCTGTCTCCCGCCCTGAAAACCCGCCTTCCGATCCGGATCCCGAAGGCGTCAGCCGGCCCCGTTCTTCCCGACGCAGGCCATCGGAAAGGAAGGCCGGCTGGCGGATGCCAGTCTGGCTGATCGCCTGCCTTTCGGTCTGTACCGTTTGCCTCCTGGTCGGCATCACTGCCCAGTCCCTGATGCGGGCTTACCTGGCCCGGCAGGAAAACGCGCATGTATCCGCGGCTGGAGCCGTGCTCCGGGAATATCCGCTGGAATACCGGGATCTGATCGAATCCATGGCCGCTGAGTACAATCTGCAGCCTGCCTTTGTTGCCGCCATTATCCGAAACGAAAGCTCCTTTCAGCCCAGAGCGGAATCGAATGTAGGCGCGCGGGGGCTCATGCAGCTGATGCCGGATACGGCGGAATGGATAGCCGGCAAAATGAAGCTTTCCGGCTATGCCTTTGACCGAATGTATGATCCGGAGAGCAATATCCGTTTTGGATGCTGGTACCTGCGGTATCTGTCCGGGCTGTTCCACGGGGATCCGGTTTGCGTCGCCTGTGCCTATCACGCCGGCCAGGGGCAGGTGACCGCCTGGCTCTCCGATCCGGCGCTGAGCGAAGACGGTGTTTCGCTGCAGCTGAGCCAGATGGCCGACGGGCCCACAAAAACCTACGCAGGGAGGGTAACAAAAGCTTATGGAATTTATCAGGCGCTTTATTATAATGGGGCTGATCCTTATGATGTGCTGCTGCCCCGCCGCAGCCAGTAATGTGGAGGACAGCCTGGTCATCGGCATTCAGTCTTCCAAAACCCTGACCATCCGGCCTCTGATCCCGCTGGAGAGGGACGTCGTTTCCATCTATGATCTGGTATATGAAAGCCTGATCTATCTGGACGATAATTATATGCCTCAGGGACAGCTCGCCCAAAGCTGGGAGGTGTCTTCCAACGGAAAGATCTGGACCTTCTACCTCCGCCCAGCGGTCAGCTTTTCCGATGGCACGCCCCTGACAGCGAACGATGTCGCCGCCTCCGGGCAGTATATTCTGGACCGGGCCAACGATGAGAACATCGCCGACCATGGTTTTTATTCCAACCTGAAGTTCTTTGTTTCCTCCATTAAGGCTAAGGACGAAAGCACCGTGGAAATCCGTACCCAGAAGCGTCCCTGCTTCGGGCTGCTTTATGCGCTGACCTTCCCCATCGTGCCTGCATCCATGGTGGATACGGACAATCCGCCTGGAACCGGACCCTATCGGTTTAACACCTTCGTGGCCGGCGACTACTGCTGGCTGCAGGCCAATCCCGGATGGTGGAAGGCGCAGCCCCAGGTACAGGAGATCATGTTCTCTTTCCATGAAACCCAGAAAGCAGTCATGGAGAGCTACGAATACGCCCGGGTGGATGCAGTCTTTTCCCGCTCCATTGCCGCTGCCCAGTATAAATCCGGAATTTCTTCCCTGTCCATCTCTTTCCGGACCAATCAGCTGGAATGCCTGCTGATGAATAATTCTGCTTCGGAGCTGACCCCGGAGGTCCGGAAAGCCATTCGGCACGTGGTGGATGTTTCCAAAATCGCCTCCAATGTTTATTCAGGGATGGTGATGCCCACCAATTTGCCCTTCTACCCCGGGACCTGGACGTATAATGATTCCCTGTCTTCTTACTTTATGCTGGATGCAATAGAAGCCAGGCGTCTGCTGGAAGCCGCCGGATGGATGGATGCGGACGAGGACGGGGTGCTGGATAAGCTGAACAGCGAGGGCAAAATGGTCCGCCTGCATCTGCGCTTCTATGTATATGAGGAACCGGAAAACGACGTACGGGTAGAAGCCGCCAACCAGATCGCGGCCATGCTGGCTACAGTAGGGATTGACTGCACTGTGGAGACCATGACCATGGCGAACCTGGCGGAGCGGCTCTCCGCCGGATCCTACGATCTGGCGCTGGTATCCTTCGCCATGGACGCGGTGCCCGATCCGGGATTTATGCTGATGCGGGGAAATACCGGAAATTACACCAGATACAAGAGCGAGAAGATCACAGAGCTGTTTGAGGACCTTCGGACCCAGACTACCCAGGCCGGATATCAGCAGGTTCTCTGGCAGATTCAATCCCGGTTTGCCGAGGACTGTCCCTTCCTCTGCCTCTACTGGCGGATGGGCAACGTGCTGACCCGGTATATGTATACCACCGCCCGGGACATCCGGGAAATGGAGCTTCTGCGAGGAATCGAAACCTTCCATCCCTGATCCCAAACCGGATCAGCGAACGCGGTCCGGCGGCGCAAAAAGGCGAAGCCTTCCCGTCCCGGCAGCATCGGATCAGGGAAAACTCCCCCCCTGTGAGAAGATAGAATCGGAGTCTCAACCGTACGATTTCAAGGAGAAAGAATCTGATGGACTGGACTGAACTGATTGTGCATACCACTTCCGCCGGAGCGGACGCGGTCTCCCTCCTGCTGATGGAGGCCGGATCCGCCGGCACCATGACCGAAGACCGTTCGGATATGCCGGATCCCAATAAGCCCCATGGCATCTGGGAGCTGATTGATCCCAAAATGCTGGAGAACATGCCCGAAGATGTGCTGGTACACGGCTGGTTTGAGCCCGGGGATGGGTTTGCCCGCCAGCTGGATCAGCTGTTTGAAAAGCTGGCGGAATTAAAGCGGAAATACCCGGCATACGGCGCCCTGTCGCTGGATACCAAGGCTGTTCCCGATGAAAACTGGGGAGAAAGCTGGAAACGGTTTTATCATCCGGTTCGGGCAGGACAGCACCTGGTCATCAAGCCCAGCTGGGAGGAATTTACGCCTCTCCCCGGGGATCATGTGATTCACCTGGATCCCGGCATGGCCTTCGGCAGCGGATATCATGACACCACTGTTCTCTGTCTCTCCCTGCTGGAAAAGTATCAGCGTCCCGGAGACTGCGTCATCGATGTCGGAACCGGCAGTGGCATTCTGGCCATCGGCGCCGCCATGCTGGGCGCCGGGGATGTGTTGGCCATTGATATCGATCCGGACGCGGTGCGGGTCGCGCTGCAGAATGTGGAAGCCAACGGGGTCGCAGACCGGGTACGGGTGCAGAAAGGCAATCTGCTGGATCGGGTGGATGCGGTCTGCGATCTTTGCGTCGCCAATATTATAGCCGATGTGATCTGCTCATTTGCCGCGCCTCTGAAGGAAAAAATCCGGCCCGGCGGGCTCTTCGTCTGTTCCGGAATCGTACGGGAGCGGGCGGAGGAGGTTCGTTCTGCTCTCCAAAGCGCCGGATATGAAGAGGTGGACGCGGTTTTCACGGAGGAATGGGCAGCCTTCTGCGCCAGGAGGCCGGCATAATGCATCGCTTTTACGTGGATCACCTGCTCTCTGGAGACATGGAAGTTCCCCTGACCCAGGACGATGCCCGGCATGCCCTGCGGGTGCTGCGCATGCGGCCCGGTGAAGAAGCCCGGATCATCGGGGAAGAACAATGCTTTTCCGCGGTTTTATCCCGAGTCGAAAACGACGCTGTTTATTTCCGCCTCAGGGAGCCTCTTCCCGGTACGGAACCCAGCCTGAAGATCACCCTTTATCAGGGTCTGCCCAAGGCAGACAAAATGGAATGGATTATTCAGAAAGCCGTGGAGCTCGGGGTTCAGGAAATCGTTCCCGTTCGCATGGCCCGCTGCGTAGTCCGTCTGGAGAATCGGGACGCGGAAAAAAAGCGGGAACGCTGGCAAAAAATTGCCCGGGAAGCGGGCAAGCAGTCGGGCCGGTGCCATATTCCTCAGGTAACGCTTCCCTGCTCCCTGCCGGATCTGACGGTCCTGTCTGCCGGTCAGGAGGCCTGCGCGGTGCCCTGGGAGGAAGCCGGCGGCATCGGGCCAAGGGCTTTTTGTGAGCTGCATCCCGGCCTGAAAAGTCTGGGCATCCTGATCGGGCCGGAGGGCGGCATTGAACCCGCTGAAATTCAGGCGCTGTCTCCCCGTTTTCAGCCCATCACTCTCGGGCCCCGGATTCTGCGGACGGAAACGGCCGGCCTGGCCTGTGCCGCCGCATTTCTGGCCCTCCTGGGGGAAATGGGATAACACCGCTGTTTTAAGAAAGATCATTGCGCCTCGGGAAACACAGCCTGACTGCGATGGTCCTGCCTGCCCCAATCCGAAAAGACTGATGCAGATGGGAGTTTTGATACGATGACGATTGCCTTTCATACGCTTGGGTGCAAGGTCAATCAGTATGATACCGAAGCCATGCGCGAACTGCTGATCTCCGCCGGTTATCAGCCAGTATCCTTCTCCGCTCCTGCGGACATCTATTTAATTAATACCTGTACCGTAACCGGGACCGGAGACCGAAAATCCCTTCAGCTGGCCCGCCGGATTCGCCGGGAGTACCCGAACAGCATCCTGGTGCTCTGCGGATGTCTGGCGCAGAAGGAAGGGGAAAAGCTCCTGGCCCGGGCAGAGGCGGATCTGGTGCTCGGAACAGCAAACCGGAGCCGTATCGTGGAACTGCTCTCTCAGGTGCTGGAAACGCGCACGCCGGTCTGCGCCGTAGGACTCCTGTCCGCCGGTGTTCCCTTTGAACCCCTTTCCATCTCCCGGGTATCGGAACACACCCGGGCCACCGTAAAAATCCAGGAGGGTTGCAATAATCACTGTACCTATTGTATTATTCCCTCGGTCCGGGGCCCGATTCGCTCCCGCTCCCTTGAAGATCTCAGCGCAGAGGTGGAACGCCTGCGGGATGCCGGATTTTCGGAAATTGTCCTGACAGGTATTCATCTGGCTTCCTACGGCCGGGATCTTCCCGCCGGACAGCTGGATCTGGTAGACGCCATCCGGACCGTCCACGAAGTGGACGGAATTCAGCGGATCCGCCTGGGGTCTCTGGAGCCGGTGATCGCCACCTCTGCTTTTTGCGAAGCCCTGGGCGCCATGCCAAAGGTCTGTCCCCAGTTTCATCTGGCCCTTCAGTCAGGCAGTGATACCGTTCTCGCCCGCATGGGCCGCCGGTACCGTTGCGCGCAGTATCTGGATGCCGTGGATCGGCTGCATGCGGTTTTCCCCCACGCGGCCTTCACCACCGATGTGCTGACCGGTTTTCCCGGGGAAACAGAACAGGAGTTTCACGAAACAGAAGAGATGATCCGCCGGGTGGGATATGCACGGATACACGTATTTCCCTTTTCTCCCCGGGAAGGCACCCCTGCCGCCAGGATGGCCGGCCAGCTTTCCGCTGCGGAAAAGGAGCGCCGGGCCCGTCAGCTGATCGCGCTGGGCGAGGAAGTTGCCCGGGCTTATCTGAAAACCTGGATTGGCCGGACCGCCCTGCTGCTGCCCGAGGAAAAAATCCAGGGCGCATGGGAGGGCTATACGCCGGAATACATCCGGGTCTCCCTCCCGCCCGATGCGGACTGTCGCAGCGGGATGATGCTGCCGGTCAGGCTGACCGGCCTGACCAATAAGGGCATGTCGGCCGTGCCGCTGGATACCCTGTAATCCTTTCCGCCTGTGTACGAATCCCGCGTGCTCCCCATGACATGCATCCGTACCGGTGAAATTCTTCGGTTTCCCGCATCCCGGTCATCATCCTGGATGCCGAGTCAAAACAGAATTTGGAAAGAACAAATGAAAAAGGAGCGTATGAATCATGGAAAACTGTCTCTTCTGCAAGATTCTGGCGGGTGAAATTCCCTCCTCGAAGGTTTATGAGGACGAATATGTATATGCTTTCCGGGACATTAACCCTCAGGCCCCGACCCATATTCTGGTGATCCCGAAGAAGCATGTCGGATCCATCGCGGAAGCGGATCAGGCTTCCGACGCGGAGCTTGCCGCCTGCCTCCGGGCTGTGCGGAAAATCGCTTTGGATGAAAAGCTCGAAAATGGATACCGCGTGGTTTCCAACTGCGGCCCCGATGCCTGCCAATCCGTTCCTCATCTGCATTTTCATATCCTCGGCGGCCGGAAAATGGCAGAGGAAATGGCGTAACGCCTCTGCTGTCCGGCCAAACGGGAAGCATGAAAAAGCAGAATACGCCAAGACGTTGATGAATTTTGAAAAAAAGATTGACGGACAGGCAGTTTTTGCATATAATAGTCGTACAGCTTTTCCCGGAGCCTGTTTCGGGAGGGGCGAGAATGTCGCTTGAGCGGGAGGAGGGATAAGAGTGTCTGAGGTTCGTATCCGTGAAAATGAGTCCCTGGAAAGTGCGCTCAAACGGTTTAAGCGGCAGTGCGCGCGCAGCGGTGTTCTCCAGGAA